>WYBG01000491.1 GCA_011526015.1 Deltaproteobacteria bacterium
CTGATCCCCTGCCCCAAAAGCAAGATCATCTTTGCCCTGGAGCGCCGGAAAAAGGATCAGCAGTTGGAAGAGATTTTCCGCGCCGAGATCGATCCCGACAGCCTGGGCGTCATCCGCGATGCAGTGAAAGATCGCCAGGTTAAAGTGATCAAGAGCCTGGAAAACGGCGATCCGCACGTCAAAGTGGATGTGGTGATCCTCGGGGAAGGCTACACCGCCGCGGAAGAAGGCAAATTCCGTTCGGATTTGAAACGCTTTACCGAAGTGCTGTTCAAACCGGAGCCATACGCTTCCCGGAAAGATAAATTCAACGTGTACGGTATCTTCAAACCCTCGGAAGAGAGCGGGGTGGATGAACCCGGCCATCTTTCCTATAAAAACACGGTGTTGAACGCCACTTTCAACTCCCTGGGTTCGGAACGCTACCTGCTCACCGAAGACAATAAGGCCGTGCGCGACCTGGCCGCCCACGCCCCTTACGACGCCATTTACATCATGGTAAACCATGAGCGTTACGGCGGCGGGGGAATTTACAACCTGTTTTGCACCTTCACGGCGGACAACACCTGGCAGGAGTATTTGTTCATTCATGAATTCGGCCACTCCTTTGCCGGGCTGGCGGATGAGTATTACACCTCCTCGGTGGCCTACAACGAATTTTATCCCCGCGGCAGCGAGCCGTTAGAGCCAAATATTACCGCCCTGCTCGACCCCGCCAGCCTGAAATGGAAACACCTGCTCTCCCCGAAAATCAAACTCCCCACCCCCTGGGAAAAAACCGGTTACGACGAATCCGATCTGGCCTGGCAGCAAAAACGCCGGGAATTGAACGAGAGAATCGCGGAGTTGAAGCGCAGCGGCGGAGCGCAAGAAGAAATCGCCAAGTTGCAGGAGGAATACAACGCCCGCGACCTGGATCAGACCGTCAAAAATTACGACTACCTGAAGAAAAGCAAATCCTGGGGCAAAGTGGGCGCGTTCGAGGGCGCGGGCTACGCCTCCGCCGGGCTGTACCGCCCGATGTTGAACTGCATCATGTTCTCCAAGTCGCCGCTCAGCTTCTGCAAAGTGTGCGAGGAGTCGATTTCGCGGGTAATTTCTTATTACACAGATTGATTTTTGCTGTGGTCAGCTATCAGCCGTCAGCAATCAGCTTTCAGGTAAAAGAGCTGTCCGGTGACGGTGGAAAATTCGCCGGAAATTTTGCGGGAAGCGGATGTCGTCTGTACCGCTGCCAGTTCCGCGGAGCCGGTATTTGCCGACCGCGACCTGAAAGCCGGGGTTCACATTAATACCTGATGTTACGCAGAACAGAAAAATTTAAACACATGGTTCGATAAACTCACCATGAATTGGCTACATTCCCCCCTCGTTAATTTAAAGGAGGCGCATTGAAGAGATTTCTCAAGATTGCCGCGCTGGGAATTGTGTTTTTGGTAGTGCTGCTCTGGTTTGGGGGGCGCTGGATACTCACTTTCTCCGTGGCCGATTACGCCGGGGAGCTTTCCGTTGCCGGGCTTCAAAACCCCTTGGAGATCACTTTCGACGCCAAAGGCATCCCCCAGGTGTGGGCGGAAACCGACGGCGATATGTTCTTCGCCCTGGGTTGGCTGCACGCCTCCGAACGGTTGTTCCAGATGGAGCTGGTGCGGCGGGTGGTGGCCGGGGAATTGGCGGAGCTCTTCGGCGAAGAGGCCTATGAGGTGGATGTCCGCCAGCGCCGTATCGGCTTTGCCCGCAAAGCCCGGCAAGACGCTCCCCGTCTGGACCCCGCCACCCGGCAGGTCTTGCAGCGCTATTGCGACGGCGTCAACGCCTGGATCGGCTACAAAACCGTGCCGCCCCCGGAATTTGTCATTCTCCGCTTCGCCCCCCGCCCCTGGCAGGTGGAGGACTGCCTGGGAATCGCGGTGTACCAGACCTGGTACGCCCACTCCTTGATGGATCGCGACCTGCAGTTCGATACCCTGGCGACTGTATTGGGCGAGGAGATCAAACCACTGATCAACCGGGAGAAAAACTGGTCCCCGCCCACGGTACCGGACCGCTACCTAAAAACCCTTTTCCAGCACGACGCCTTTCCGCTGCTGATGTCGCGCGCTTCCAACTCCTGGGCCGCCGCGCCCGCTAAATCCGCCACCGGTGCGGCGCTGCACGCCAGCGATCCGCACCTGGAAGTGTACCGCGCCCCGGGGTTCTGGTATATCGCGGGACTGCACTCCCGGGAAGGCACGGACGTGTTGGGTGTTACCGCGCCGGGGCTTCCCGCGGTGGTCATGGGGCATAATGGAACGATTGCTTATTCCTTCACCGTGGCATCTATCGACTTGCTGGATTATTTCCGCTATGCCTGGAATTCCCGCGACAATCTGAGCATTCTGGCGGAGAACGGTTCCCAACCCCTGCGGGCGATTTACGAAGAGATCCGGGTGCAGGGAGAAGAGCAACCCCGCCGGGAGCCGGTCTATTTTACCTCCCGGGGGCCGGTGGTGGAGATGGATTCCGCTTCCGTGATCGCCCTGAAATGGGCCGGCTATGATTTCGACGCCGGGGACATGGTGAGCTCCGCCCTGAAGCTGCACCGCGCCGCCAATTTCCAGGAATTCCGCGAAGCGGTCACCGCGTTTGGGGCGCTGGACGTCAATTGGATGTACTCCGACGCCGCCGGGAACATCGGCTACCAGTTGGGCGCGCCGATTCCCAAACGGAATTTCCCCGACGCCTTCGTGCAAATCGCCGGGGAAGATTCCGGCAAACAATGGCAGGGCTACTACCCCCTGGCGCAAACCCCTCACGCCTTCAATCCCGAAAATGGCTGGCTGGCCACCTGCAACAACCGGCTGGTTTCCGAAAACTGGCCCTACCCGCTTCCAGGATTTTACGACCCTTACCGCATCACCCGGGTGGAGGAATGGCTCTCCGATAAAGAACGATATTCGCCGGAATACTTTGCGGAAATGCAGCTCGACCTGATTTCCGGCCTGGCGCTGCGCTGGAAGGGTTTGATGGCCGGAGGCGCCGCCCGGCTCAACAACCCCGGTCTCGCGAAAGAGATTCAAGATTGGAGCGGAGAGATGTCCGCGGATAACCGCACTGCGGCGCTGTTTGCGTTGTGGTGGCAATTTCTCGGCAAGGCGATTTTTGAGGACGAATTGGGCGAGAAATGGGAAACCGGCCGGTTTTTGCAGGAAGAAACGCTCACCGCCAACCTGGAACCCCTGATCGACGACCGGCGAACCGCGGATCGGGTGGAAACCGCGCTTGACATCTCCGCCGCTACCCTAACAGAGGTGCTGAAAGTTTTCGGGAGAAAAAATTATGGCGAGATCAGCAAATTAGCCATTAACCACCCTCTCTCGCGGGTGAAAATTCTCGATTACTGGCTAAATTTGAACCGGGGCCCCTTCCCGGTTGGAGGAGACAACGGTTCCCTGAACGCCAATTTCAGAATCTGGAAAGCCGAAAAGGAAACGTTCTTCTGCGCCGCGGGGCCGAGCATGAGATTCATCCTGGACTGGTCGGATATCGACAATTTCATGATTCACACCAACCTGGGGCAATCCGGCAATCCCCTCAGCCCGCACTATGACGATCACCTGGCGCTGATGCGGAACGGTGAGCGCTGGGCGGCGCCGTTCAACCGGGAACGCGTGTATGAGCGGAAGCAGAGCCTGCTGCGTTTGCTGCCGGAGTGAGAGGGGGGCGTAACGCGTATTGCGTAATGCGTAAAACGGAATACGAAATACGAAATACGTTCTTCCATAATTGTAGTAACGCGCGAAAATTTTTTTAAAAAAACCTCACGCCGCCTCTTGCTTAAGCGGAAATTTTCTGTAAATTCTTCCTTTCACTTGCTGCCGGTTGTTCTACGTATTGCCTCTTTCCGGTCGCCCCGGGAAAAGCCTCGATTTCGTTAACAACCCTTGACTTTATTCTATTTGTATTTCACGCTTCAAACCACAGCGAAAGGGATTTTTATATGCGCGTTTCAAGATACGGCCAAATCCTTTCGGTTCTGCTGCTGCTGAACCTGGCGCCCGCCTTTGCCGGAACCACCGGCAAGATCGTCGGTACGGTTAAGGATGAATCTACCGGCGAGCCCTTGATCGGCGCAAATGTAATGATAGAAGGCACCAGCCTGGGCTCATCCACGGATCAGGACGGTTTTTACGTGATTCTCAACGTGCCCCCCGGCACCTACCAGTTAGCCGCTCACTATATCGGTTACGCGCCGATTACCATTGAGAACGTGAAAGTAAGCGTGGACCGCACCACAACCCTGAATATTTCCATGTCCTCCCAGGCCGTGGAAGGGCAGACCGTGGTGATCGAGGCCAAACGCCCGATCATCGAGATGGATCGCACCCACAGCGCCGCGGTGGTGTCTTCGGAAACCGTGCAGTTGATGCCGGTGACGGAAGTCGAAGAAGTGATTGCGCTCCAACCCGGGGTGGTGAGCACCGGGGGGCAGTTGCACTTCCGGGGCGGGCGGGCCCGGGAAGTCACCTACGTGATCGACGGCATTCCGGTGAGCAATCCCTACAGCCAGAACGGCGGCAGCAACGTGAACGTGGAAACCAATATGATCCAGGAACTGGAAGTGATCAGCGGAACCTTTAACGCGGAATACGGCGC
>WYBG01000492.1 GCA_011526015.1 Deltaproteobacteria bacterium
ACAATTTACGTGCTTTTCATGTCACTCCCGCGAAAGCGGGAGTCTATAAAATATCTCAGTTCCTGGGTGCGCATACAACTGTTTTCTAATCCTTAACAGGGTTACTTTTGCGCTACTGCGAAAAATCTCTTCCTATAACACCATAACACTAAAACACCTGAGCACCCAAACACTTGAACACTATGAGATCAGGCTCTAAAAACCTTCAAAACCGCTTCGGTATCGGCAAAGTTCGGCAGCGCGGCGTCCGGGTAATGTTCCATTAAGTCGGCGACGCTCCAGGCGCTGGTGGCCACGGCCAGGCTGCGCAGCCGGTTCACTTTGGCGCACTCCACATCTTTGGGCGTGTCGCCGATGATCCAGACGTTCTGCGGGGGGAAATTTTCTCCGCAGAGCGTTTCCGCCCGCCGCAGGGCAAACCCGGGCAGTTGATTGCGGTCGGCGTGGTCGTCTCCATAAGCGCCGAAAGAGAAAAAGGAATTCAATCCCGCCGCTTCTAATTTGATCCGCGCTCCCTGCTCCACGTTGCCGGTGAGCAGCCCCGGCACGAATTCTCCGTTGCGCGAGACGGTTTCCAAGAGGTTTTTTACCCCGGGCAGAATTTCCACGGTGTCGGGAGAGCTCATCAGCGGCTGCAGCTCTTCCAGGTAGCGCGCCAGCACCCGCTTCAGCGCGGTTTCCGGTTCCTCCACCTCGATGCCGTTTTTCGCCAGCATTTCGGCGATGATCCGGCGGTCGGTAGAGCCGGCAAAATCTCTGAACTCCATGCGGATCGGCCGCCCGAATTCCGCCTCCGCCGCGGCGACCATGGCCTGGCGCCCCCGCCCGCGGGTCAAAATCAGGGTTCCGTCAACATCGAACAGCAGCAACTTGCGCTGAGAGCGGTAAGAATTCATCAAACTCCTTTCAGAAGTGATGCGGGAAACGTGAGGCGTAATGGGGCAAGTGCCCCGTAATGCGTAACTTGTAAGCGTATTCCGTATTGCGTATTCCGTTTTTTACGCAATACGCAATACGCATTAGGCGCCCCTCCCTCAATACCCCATTCGCCTCAGCAAACCCTCTTTGCGCCGCCAGTCCTCCGCCACTTTTACGAACAGTTCCAGGAAGACCGGCCGCCCCAAAAAGGTTTCGATCTCCTGGCGCGCCAGCGAACCCACTTTTTTCAACGCCTGGCCCTTCCTGCCGATCAGGATGCCCTTCTGAGAGGGCTTTTCCACCAGGATCAGCGCCCGGATGTAGTCTTTGCCCCCTTCCGGTTCCTCCGGCGAAGGCGCAGCCTCCCGGAATTCCTCGATCTCCACGTGGCAGGAATAGGGAATCTCCTCCCCGTAGAGCCTGAAAATTTTCTCCCGCACGATCTCCGCCACAAAAAAGCGCTCCTGCTGGTCGCTGATATAATCGCTGGGATAAAAGGGGTGGCCGGCCGGCAGGTATTTGGCAATTTCTTCAAGAAGCTGGTCTAAACCGTCGCTCTTCTCTGCGGAGATGGGAATGATAGCCTTGAAGGGGTGAATTTTGGAGTACTGCTCGATGAGCGGCAAAAGCTGCCGTTTTTCGACCAGGTCGATCTTGTTCAGCGCCAGGATCACCGCCTTGCCCTGCGCCAGCGCCATTTGCTTTTGCACTTCCCGGGGAGATTGCCGCCGCTCCGCCGCGTCCACCATGTACACCAACACGTCCGCATCCGCGATGGCGGATTTGACGCTCTTGAGCATCTTCTCTTGCAGAGTATAGCGCGGTTCCAGGATTCCCGGGGTGTCGATGAACACCATCTGGTAATGCGGCGCGTTGAGAATGCCCAGTACGTTTTTCCGGGTGGTTTGCGGCTTGGGGGTAACGATGGAAATCTTGAAATGCAGCAAGCGGTTCAACAAAGTCGATTTGCCCACGTTGGGCAGGCCCACCACGGCAATGTAACCGGCGCGAAAATTTTCAATAGGGTTCATGGTTCTCAACAATTTGCGTGTTCCTGGGTTCGTGTGTTCTGGCGTTTTAGTGTTCCATTGTTTCGGCAGGCTTAGCGGCGCTAAAACACTATAACACCTGAACACCATCGCACTATTCCAACGCCGCTTTCAATTGATACATCCCCTCGAATACCGGTTGCATGGCCTCTAATTTGGTATCATCCAGAATCCGCTGGGAGATGCGCTCTAATAGCATCCGGCTGTTGCCGATCAAAATGTAGGCAAAGGGAGGGAAACTGGCCACCAGCTTTTCAAAAATTGCCAGATCGACCTTTTTTAAGTCCGCGGAGCTTTTCGCCTCCAGCAAATATTGCCCGTTCAGGATCGAGAGGGTGCGCTCTTTTTGATCTTCGGCTACGTCCTTCTTCCCCAGCCAGTCGGTTGACTTGATGAAAAAGTTGAGCCTGGAAGCGGCTTCCATGGAAACGGCGATATAGTAGCGGCGCTCCCCTTCAGTTTTCTCGGTGCTGATCGACACCACGATATCCTGCCCTTTGAACCTGCCGGCATAACGGGGCCGCACCGCAAACCCGCCCCGGATCACCCGCCCGCCATAGGCGTCTTCCAAATCCAAAAAGTTCTGATGAATGGCGTCGAACTGGGCTTTGCGCAGGAAAAGCAGCATCAGGAGCACTAAAAAAATGGCCGTCATGGCCAGGGCGATGGCCCATAAAATCGTCACGAAAGATCCTCCCCGGTTAAAAGTATATCGGAAGCGGGATGAAACTGATCACAAAAATGAACAGGCACAGCCAACCCAGGGAACGGCGGTCGGGGGTCAGCTCGATCTCGTCATTGTGGGTGGGGGGATGGCGGAACCCGATCAGGCTCAGGATGATCATCCAGGGCAGCCAGATCGTCCCGGCCGGCCCGCGGTGTAGGTAGAGGAAAATGGTCAAGCCGGCCAGCCCGGCAAATACCGTCCAGCTCATCAGGCTGGCCCGGCGTCCCAACAGGGCATACATAACGTGCCCCCCGTCCAACTGCCCGATGGGCAGTAAATTGATGGCCGTGACCAGCAGCCCCACCCACCCGGCAAAGATGAACGGAAAGTGGTACACCTCGCTCATGGGCAGCCGCCCCCCGCCGGCCAGGTCGTTGAAGAAATAGAACAGCAGCGATTTTCCCAGGGTGAGCGTGGCCACGTCCTCCCCCGGGGAGGTGTCCCAGGGGTGAATGGTCTCCACGTGGGCGATGATCCCGTTCAAGTCCGGGAGAGTGAGGTATCCGTAAGCCAAAAATATCAAACTGACGGCGAATCCCGCCAGGGGGCCGCCCACCGCCACGTCCATCAACGCCCGGCGGTCCGGAATGGGTGATTTGATGCGAATGAACGCTCCCATGGTGCCGAAATGAAAAGCGTAGGGAATGGGCAGGGGAATATAAAAAGGCAGGGTCACGTTGATTTTATGCCAACGCGCCGCCAGGTAATGCCCCATTTCGTGGCAGGTGAGGATCAGCAGCACCGCAAAGGAATATGGCCAACCCTTGAGCAGCAGGGAATAATCGTGCAGGATCGCGTCGATCTGGTAGCCCAACAGGCTGGCGCCCATCATCATGGTAGTTAGAATGGTTACGAGGAACAACAGCGCGTTCAGCCAGGGACGCTTATGCCGCACGGTCTCCCAGCGCGGCGGGGGAAGGGGAGGCAGGGCGGTGAGGTTGCCGTTATCATCGAATAAAGGATTTTTTTCCATGCAAAAGCCTCAATGTAAGCGCCAATAATACAAAATGATTCCGCCGTTCTCAACTGCAAAAAGCGGCGCAGAGCGCATAGCGCATAGCGTGAAAATATTTTGCTCCATGCGCTATGCGTGGAACAGGTAATACACGTTCTCCCGCGGAATGATGGCGTCGAAAATTTCTTCATTGTGGGAGATCATCAAAATCGCCTTTCCTTCCCGCTGCTTCTCTTGCAGGGCGGCGATCACTTTTTGAATGCTCAGGAAATCCAGCCCGTTGAGCGGCTCATCGAGGATCAGCAGGTCGGTGTCGAGCACCAGGGTACGCAGCAGGTTGAGGCGCTGCTTCTGGCCCCCGCTGAGGTGGGCGACTTTTTTGTTCAAAAAAGCGTCGTCGATTTCCATATCGAACAATTCCTGCAAGCGCATGCGAATGTAGGCGCCGTTCAGCTCCACCCGGGCGGGCAGCCCGCCGAATACCTCTTTGACCTTCGCTTTCAAATTCAGCGCTTCATCGGCGTGTTGAAAGGCCATCCCGGCCAGTTTTCCCCACACCAGCTTGCGCCAGGCGGCCCTGGGAGTGCGCTCGCTGAATTTCCAGCGCCCGATGACCATCTCCAGGTTTTTGCACTCCTGCAATCCCATGATAATCTTCGCCAGGGTAGTTTTGCCCACCCCGCTGGCGGCTTTCAAATAGATGATTTCTCCCGGTAGAACGTGTAACATCCCGTAATCCTTGCGGCTGCCGTCGTTGGAGATGATCATCTTTTTCCCGAAAACCTCGTAGCCGCCGCGGATTTGCAGCAGCGGCTTTGCGGCCGGATTTTGGGGCGCAGCGACCGGTTTTTCCGCCCGCAGCCACTCTAAGTAGGCCCGGGGGGCAAAATCGCGCAGCGCCAGCCCGCCCCCCCGAAGGGATAATTCTTTATAAGCGATTTGTTCCCGCAGACCGGCATATTTTTCGTACGCCTCGCTGATGATGGAATAATCGTGGGTGATCAGCAGGGCGGTAAACGGGAACCGCTGGAATTGTTCGAATAATAATTTCAGGAAGAGGTTGCGGAAATTGTTGTCGAGACTGCCGGTAGGCTCGTCGAAGATGAATAAATTGGTTTCGCCGCCGCCGGAAGGCTGCGGATGGGACTGCGCCAGGCCGATCTTTTTGAAGGCCATGGCCAGCAGGATGCGCTGTTTTTCTCCCCCGCTGGGGCGGTACGGTTTGGGATAGACGTTCAGGATATTTTGAATGGGTTCATCGCGCTCGGTATTCCACAACCACCGCAGGATTTCTCGCTCCCGGGGAGCGGTTTTCAAGCTGCCCTCTTTCAGTTGCTCGCTGAGCCGGAGCAGGGGGTTCAGGTGGGTGGAAGGCTCCTGGAACACGAAAAACCCGTTTTGCTGAATGCGCCGGGTGGATTCCTGCTCCAGGTAGGCGGGGTAATCCATGCCGTTGATCTGCACCTCTAAGAGCGCGGGATCCAGCAGGCCGAAAACCGCTTTGGAGAGGATGGTTTTGCCAATGCCGGATTCTCCGAACAAAAAGGTGATTTTATGATCGGGAATATCGAACCGGTCGATGGAAACGATGGTCTTGTTCAGCCGGGCGATGTGAATTCGGAATTCCAGGGGCATATTGGGATATGGTATTTTCTATTTCCCGGCCGCCTCTCTCAGGGCGTCGCACATGGAAAATTCGATCTCGAGGTTTTGGCTCTCCATCCACACGGTGATATAAACCCTGTTTAAACATCCCCAGCCGGTATAAGTAAAACGGAAACCGGTGGAAGGGTCTGTTGCGTCATTCTCTTTCCGGGTAAAACTGGGGTGGTTGAAGAAGTAGGTCACTTTTTGAACCTTTCCTTGGAGCTCCCGGGGAAGGTCTAACCAGAGGGAAAAATTATACCGCTTGTCGCCGATTTTGGTGTATTCCGCATTGGGAATCACCCGGTAAACCGCGCCTAACACGATCGGGCGGATTTCCCCCGGCGCGGAAATTTCCTGCTGCCAGACCTGCTGCCGCCAATCCCTGCCGGCCATATAAATGCGCATCAGGTGCCGGCCTTCTTGCAGCCCCTGGAAAGCATAGCGCCCGTAAGCGTCGCTAATGCTGGGACCCAGCCATTTTTTCGATTCCGAATGATAAAGATAGACCTCGTACCCCGCCAGGGGAATGGGAGCCTTTCCGGAGGCGTTATAGAGGTACAGCGAGCCGGTAACACTCAACGATTCGGATTGGGCCGTTAGCACCCCGCTGCACAGCAGTAAAAAGCTCACCCAGGCGGCCAGAGCCAGGCGCCCCGTGCGCCGCGATAAGGTCTTCCCTGATTTCAAATCCGCTCCCGACACTGGCGCGAACATCCGGTTCGCGTGTCGGGATGAAATCCTCCCCGATTTCAAATCCGCAATCCCGATCATGGCTACCTCCCCTCCGGCGCTGATAGCATGGCGGCTTCTTCCGGCGCGCCCGGCGAGGCCGGCTCTTCCATCTCCGCGCTGAGGCCGGGGGCTTCCGAGGGCCGGTTGGCCACGGTCTCGCCGGCCGGCG
>WYBG01000493.1 GCA_011526015.1 Deltaproteobacteria bacterium
GGCAGTTTCTCCCGGCCCGGTATGTTCCGGCAGCCCGGTGAAGTCTAATTCTTCCACGTATTCCTCTTCCGCGGCAGCTTCGGCCGGCTGCGGTCTGGCAAAACGCTTGAAAAAGGAAGGTTTCGGGGACTTTTGAGGCTTTTCCGGCGATTGCGGCGCTTCCGCTGTAGGCGTTTTTTCGCTTCTCAACGTGATTGCCTGGGCTGCCCCGGAAAGCTTGCGGAAAAATTTTGCCACCGCGGCCAGCAGGGGCTTGAACACCGCCGGAGCAGTGTAGAACAATTTTTGAACCAGGTTGGCGATGAACAACGGCACCGCGGAAACCCGGATGCGGAAGGTGACCATGAGCAGGATCAGCAAGTACACTGCGGATAGAAATCCCAGGGCAAATTTCCCCATGAACCGGGATACCGTATCCGCCGCCAGCCCGCCGATCATTCCGCTGGGATAATAATTTTGGGTATGCCCGCCGGTACGCAAAGATTCCGGGAGGGCCAGCACGATGGAAATAAAAAAGGCCCAGCACAACGCCAGAATAGCCGCGTTTTTCATTTTTGCCGGGGGCTGGTCGAGCATCATAAAAATGCCCAGGGTCATCAGCAGCAGCGGGAAGACCAGCGCGGCATAACCGAGGGTGAACATAAAAATAGGCCGGGCAATCGTGGCCCCGACGCCGCCTAAAAAATTTTCAATTTCGTAATTATTGCCCTCGATTCGCGGTTCTAACAGGGTGGGATCGGCCTCGTGAAAGGACATGATGGCCAGAAAGAGCATCAAGCTGAGACAAAAAACGATCAGCCCGTACACTTCGTTGGAAATCGAGGAATCTTTGTTGTTTTTAGACTTCGCTTTACTAAAGAACTTACTTTTTTTCATGGTAGTACGCGGTCGCTTTGGTTATTTAAAAACGACCGGAATATAATGTTTCCAAACCTGTATTTCAACTGGCAATACAATATCTTTGGAGAAGTGAGAAGTTGCATGTTGCAAGTGGGAAGTAAGAAGTGAGATGCGTGTTTCATTGGGCATTAATGTTAATCCTCCTAACTGATGTTACGCGGTTCGCAAGGATTTGCCTCAGAGCCACAGAGGGCACAGAGAAAATCAAATATTCATTAAGTCCAGCCCCGCACAGAGAAGCAAAAACGCTAAAAAAGTGATCGAAACTCTGTGTTCTCTGTGTCTTTTGCATGGTGAGTTTATCGAACCATGTGGCAAAATGCGTAACATCAGCTCCTAAATCTCAACGGGTTTGAATTCTTTCGGATAAATCGGTTGAAAGCAGCGAGTTAAAAGAAAAAGCCCGCACCAGAAAATCGCGCGGGCTTCGAGTTGAATTTTGGCATTCCGGCAAGGGCGTTCGCTCACCGGATCAGGAGCATTTTCCGGGTAAGTACCCGCTCCCCGGCGCTCAGCCGGCAGATGTAAACCCCGGAGCCGACCGCCTGCCCCGCGCCGTTCTTGCCGTCCCAGTGCACGCGGTAATACCCGGCCGGTTTCTGCGCTTCCCTGACTAAGGTGCGCACTCTCTGCCCCAGGGCGTTATAAATGCTGATTTCCACGTTGCCGGCCGCGGGAAGCTGGTAACTGATCGCGGTTGTGGGATTGAAGGGGTTGGGGTAGTTCTGCCCCAGGGCCAGCTCCTTCGGCAGCCCGGTTTCGTCGCCGGGCAGCGCAACCACCACGTCCTGGTAATCCACCACTTTGAAATCATCGAAATAGAAGCCGTCGCCCACCAGCCCGCCGTCGGTGTACATATAAAAGCGGAAGCGCACCTGCTGCCCGGCGTAGGGCGCCAGGTTGATGGATTCCTTCACCCAGTGCCTGATGCCCAAATAGGAGGGCTGGCCGTTAAAAAGCTGGGTGTGCTGCCCGGCCAGGGTGGTCCAACTGGCCCCGTTATTGGTGCTGATTTGCAGCCGGGCGTAATCGTAGCCGGTTTCGGTAGCCCATTTGGCCCAGAATTCCAACCGCGGCTGCTCCACCCCGCCCAGGCTGATATTCTGGGTGAGAGTCAAATAACTGCTGGTATTGTTGGAGGAGTTGCCGTAGCGGGAATCGGCAAAGCAGTGGGATTCGCTGAAAAAATCCACAAAAGTGGTGTCCCATAGCTGCCCGCTGCCGCTCTGGCTCCAATTCAGCCGCCCGTCCTCCCCGTCGTCAAAAAACAACGGCACTGCTTTGCCCACGGTGACGCGGATGGTATCCCGGGCGGTTTCCACACCTTCCTGGGTAATGGAGAGCACCAGGGGAATTTCATCTAAAAAAGAGGCCGAGGTGCTCACCTGGAACAGGAAAGGCTGAGATACATTCTGCTTGATCTGCCGGGCGGCAATGGTATCATAATTCACCGCGGTAACCAGGGGAGTCACGTGGGGATAATCGGTGGTAACACTCACCGCCACTTGCTGCGCGGCGCGGGTCAGCCCGCGATTTTTCACGGAAACGGAAATTGCCAGAAGGTCGCCGGGGCGGGCGTATCCCGAACCGAGAATCTTATAATTCTGAAAATCCGCAAACGCCCCCGCCACCCAGGAAAGGTATTTCAGGCCGTAGAGATTCTCGCTGCAAACCGGGATAATTTCCGACTGGAAGGGCCAGAAATCGCTGCCCCCGATCTCCGGAGTCCAGGCGTAAGTGCCCACGGAGTGCAAATAATCGCGGGTGGTGCCGCTGGAGGTGTAGGAGAGGATCTGGTCGGTTCGCCCGTACAAATACTGGTTCACCGCCGCAAAATCGGAAGCGAATTCCGCGTAAATCTCATACTCCGGGGAAACATTGGTGTAGCCGTAGGGATTCAGGTACGCTCCCGCCACGGAGTGGAGGGAAAACGCGATGGCCGGTTGAATAAGGGCGACCAGGTCGCGCACCGCCTGGGTTTCCGGCTCGGAAAACGCCGCGGTACCCCGGTAGGTATCGGAGCAGGGATCGCCGCTGGAGCCGCTGCCGCCGTAGCCAAAACTGTAGTTGCGGTTCAAATCCACCCCGAAACAGGGGCCGGCGCTATCCCGGCGATTTTTCCGCCACATTCCCCCGCCGTTGGGGTCGGTGGTCTGGTTGTAAACGTACCCGTCCGGGTTGACCACCGGCACAAAGAACATTTCCCGGTTGTTGACCAGGTAGGTGGCCTGGGGATTGATGCCGTAATTCTCCAACAGCCAGTACATGTAATACAACATCACCGCCATGCTGGCCGGCTCCCGGGCGTGGTGCAGGGCGTCGTAATAGACCGCGGCTTCCTCAGCGGATTCGTTCATGTCGGGATTGTCGGAGATTTTCACCATCCAGATCAGGCGGCCCTGTTCGGTCAGGCCGATCTCGGTTTTGGAGGAGACCAGGTTGGGATACAGCAAGCGCATGGAATCTAATTCCGCAACCACCTCCGCGTAGGTGTAGAAACCGCCCATGCTGCCGTATCCGAAGCCGGTAACGTTGTCGTCAGCCTGAATCCGGCGGCTCTGCGCCAGCTCCGCCTGGGTGGCGGGCCGGCGGTTGCGGTAATATTCGCTCACGTCGGGAATGAGAACTTCATAAGGCAATCCGCTGGCCTGGAGGTTGGCCAGCTCATTCTGATTGATCACCAACTCGATGCCGGTTTTTAGGCTGCCCAGGTAGTGATCCACGGTGACGTCATACTCCTGCAGCAGCCGCAGGTCTTCCGGCGAGGCCGCCATTACCCGCACTTTGGAGTAGATTTCTTGCGGGGCCGGCTGGGCAAATCCCCGGCTGAGCGTTCCCCATAATAAAAGAACAGACATAATGAAAAAGAAAAAAAGCCCGGCAGGTATTCTTCTTTCCATGGTATTCCCCTAATTTAAGTTGAGAAGAATTAGAAGTATTCAACCCCCTCCGCCGGCGAAGCCATCCTTTTCCCACAGGGAGCACTGCGCGCCGGAAAAGGAGAGATTTCACCTCGAAACACGAGAGTGAAACGGAAAGAAACATAACCTATCGGCGGGAATAATTCAATACAAATTTCGGATTGGGGAGTGCCCGGTAAAGGCGGTTTACCGTGGAACCGGGATTCCCCGGCTTCACAGGGACAAGAGGGATTTTGAATTGGGGATTGCGGATTTGCGCTTAGGGGGCAATTTATGCAGAATTCAGCCCGAAATCAGCAACTGTAATCCCCGGAAAATCCATCAACAAGCCCCCGTTGCCGGGCAGACGCTCCTCATCTTTCCATCTTCAATCTTCAATCTTCAATTCTCCCTCTCTCTTCCCCCCGGCGAGGCAACCATTGGCGGGCAAAGGGGATCGCCAAGCGGGAAGGGAACCGGAATTCCGGCGTCATAGGAGAGAACGATCAACGCATCGGTGGAGTTGGTGAGGGCGTCGAAATTGACGTCCCCCAGCCCCGCGTTAATGCGATCCAGAAAAGGCTGCGGGATGGGAATCCCGGCGTCATAAGAAAGAATGACCAGGGCGTCCGTGGAATTGACCTGGTTATCTCCATTGACGTCGCCTAACAGTGCCGATTCGGTTATGGAAACGCTGCAATCATTCACGGTCAGGAAAGGCAGCAGGTTCAGAGAAGTTTGAGCCGCGGCCATGGCCGAGAATTCCAAATCCAGCGTCGCGGCGCTGCCGGAAGCGCCGGTGGCTTCAAAATCCACATTCAGAAGATCGACGAGGCCGCCGGCGCCAGCGAGATTATCGCCATTGAAGGTGATGATGCCATTATTGGCATTGGCATCATCTATCAATCCGCTAAAACCGGAAAGCAACCCGGAATTCCCGGTATAATCGAGCAGCGCCGGATTCCAGCTTAAAGTAGCGGAAAAACTTCCCAACAGGTGATTCGGCGGCGCTGCACCGGCCATATCTACTTTAATCTCTACAGTAAATGGGCAATTTTGAGGGGGGCTGCCGGGGCAATCTACGTACCCCAGCACGCTGGGCGCTGCAATGCCGTTGCCGGAAAGCGGCGCTTCGAAGGGGTTTTCATCAGGATCGTTGCTCTCGATGCTTAGCGTGGCGCTCTTCGGCCCCGTGGAAGTGGGGTTGAAGCTGACCACCACGTCTTGCGTCGCCCCGGGCGCTAAGGTAAACGGCGCTCCCCCGCTCACGATGGAGAATTCCCCCGGATCAGCCCCGGTCAGGGTGGTGGCGCTGACCACCAAATCCGCAGTGCCCTCGTTGCTGACCACGAAGGTTTGAGAGGCGCTGGAACCGACTAACACGTCTCCGTAATCATGCGAAGTAGGGAACACCGCAATGTCGGGAATCCCAATCCCGTTACCGCTCAAGGGCACGTCGAAAGGGGTTTCATCGGGATCGTTGTTCTGGATGCTCAACGTCGCGCTCTTCGCCCCCGTGGAAGTGGGGTTGAAGCTGACCATCACATCCTGCGTTGCCCCGGGCGCGAGAGTAAACGGCGCTCCCCCCCCAGTGATGGAGAATTCGCCGGGATCAGCCCCGGTGAGGGTGGTAGCGCTGACCACTAAATCCGCAGTGCCCTCGTTGCTGACCACAAAGGTTTGAGAGGCGCTGGAACCGACTAAAACGTCTCCGTAATCGTGCGAGGCTGGCGACACCGCAATGTCGGGAATCCCGATCCCGTTCCCGCTCAAGGGCACCTCGAAAGGGTTTTCATCGGGATCGTTGTTCTGGATGCTCAATGTCGCGCTTTTCGGCCCCGTGGAGGTGGGGTTGAAGCTCACCATCACATCCTGCGTTGCCCCGGGCGCAAGAGTAAACGGCGCTCCCCCACTCACGATGGAAAATTCCCCCGGATCAGCCCCGGTCAATGTAGCGGAGCTGACCACCAAATTCGCGGTGCCTTCGTTGCTGACCACAAAGGTCTGGGAGGTATTGGAGCCCACAATTACATCTCCGTAATTGTGAGACAGGGGCGATACGGCAATATCCGGGATACCGGCTTTCACAAATCCATCTTTGGTATTTAAATAGGGCAGAAGATCTAGAAAAGAAGTTGAACTCAGGGCGGAAAATTCCAAATCCAGGTCAGAAGAGTCTCCGGAAAATGAAAAAGAAATTTGTAAAATATCGAAGACACCGCCCTGGCCGGTAACTTTTGCTCCATTGAAAATAATTTCGCCATTCGCTGCATTCATGTCATTTACAAAACCAGTAAAACCTTGTAAGACACCGGAGTTGCCAGTGTATTGAAGCACTGTAGGTTCCCAGTTCAAGGTGCCGGTAAAACTGCCCAGCAAGTTATTCGGTGCCGGCATTCCGGTCATATCAAAATTTATCGCAATTGTGATTGCCTCACCAGGACTGGCAACGGTGGTATCGGGAACAATACTCGCAACTACAAGAGCGCTCAACCCGCTGCCGGACAAGGGCACATCCAGGGGATTCTCATCAGGATCGTTGCTGTGGATACTCAAGTTAGCACTCTTCGCGCCGGCGGAGGTGGGATTGTAACCGACCACCACGTCTTGCGTCGCCCCGGGTGCGAGGGTAAACGGCGCGCTCCCGCTGGTAATGGAGAATTCGTCCACGTTGGTTCCAGTTAATGTGGTGGCGCTGACCACCAAATCCGCAGTGCCTTCATTGCTGACCACGAAGGTTTGGGAAGCGCTGGAACCCACCAGCACGTTGCCAAAATCGTGCGA
>WYBG01000494.1 GCA_011526015.1 Deltaproteobacteria bacterium
GGAAGGATTGATTTTCGTGAATCTCTCCGAAAATCCCGCCCCGCTGAACGACTTCGTGGCCGGCATTTCCGAACGCATCGCCCCCATCCGGCTGGGCGATAAAAAATTCTACCGCAAGGTGGAATACCAGATTTGCTGCAACTGGAAGGTGTACGTGGACAACTATTTAGAGGGCTACCACCTGCCCTACGTGCATCCGGAGCTGAACAAGCTCCTGGATTACCGCAACTACGCCACCGAAACCTTCCCCTGGTACTCCCTGCAATACAGCCCCTTCGCCGGGGGCGACAACCTTTACCGGGCGGAAAACGGGGAAGCGTTTTACTACTTCATCTTCCCCAACATTATGCTGAACATTTTGCCCGGTCGGCTGCAAACCAACCTGGTGCTGCCGCTGGCGCAGGATAAAACCTTAGTGATTTTCGGATATTATTACGACGACGTTACCTCTCCGCAGGCGCTGCAAATCATCGCCGAGGACCTCGACTACAGCGACCGGGTGCAGCAGGAAGACATCGAAATTTGCGAGCAGGTGCAGAAGGGGCTGAATTCCAGCGCCTACGACCGGGGGCGGTTTTCGGTGCTGCGGGAGCAGGGGGTGTATCATTTTCAGAACTTGCTGAAGGAGGCGTACCAGAAAGCGATTGCAGATTTTAGATTGCGGATTGCGGATTGAAAAAAATCCGAAATCGCAAATCCGCAATTTAAAGCCCCCAATTTCCCCCAACCATCACCCGGAAATCCTCCTCCGAATAAATTGCCGCAACCACAAAGGAGATCTCCCGGAAAAACGGCGAGAACCAGAAGCCGCCCCCGAAATTCGAGTGCCAGTCGCCCGGGCTTTTGCCATCCACCCACACCCGCCCGCTTTCCGCAAAGATGAACCAACCCACGTCGAACGGCACTAACAGCGTGGGGCGGAAGAGGTGATGCCGCAGCGCCGCGCTTCCGTACAGCGAGGCGTCCCCCCCAAAACGATTGCGGGCAAAACCGCGCAGGGTCTGGGTTCCGCCCAGGTAGGCAGCCTGGTAGTAGGGAAAATCTCCCCAGAGTTTTTCCCCTCTTGCCCGGAGCGCAAAGGTGGTTTGCCGGAACGGTTTCAGGTAGAACTGCGCTTCTGCCAGCGCCCGGGAAAACGCGCTGTCATTCTCGAACGCCTCGGGAAAGCCGCTGGCAGCGGCGGCCAGAAATATTCCCCGGGTGGGGAGACCGGGATTATCCCGCAAATCCAGGGCAACGCCCCCGCCAAGCTCCAGCAAACTGTTGGTGTTGACGCCATAGGGCTGCTCCTGAATGATAAAACGGGGATCGGAAATATCGGTCTTGGTGTTGTAGCGTTTGAGCGCGCCGCCGAAGAAAAAATTTATCTTCGGGGCCAGGTGGGCATAAAGAACCGGCCTGATCCAGTATTCATTGGCCTGAACCCGGTAAAAATCCTCTTTCTCCAGATTTTTGTCCCGTTGGGCGTCATTCCCCAATCCGTAATAGTCGGTAATATCCCGGGGATTGAACGCCGCCTCTACCCGAAGATTCAATCCCCCAATCACTTCGATGAAATTTCCGCGAAAATCGGAGCGGATCGCCGAGGTCAAGAAGGCGTAATTCGCGCCTAAGGTCAGCCGGCTGGCGTGGGGCTTTTTGCGGAATCCGTAGTAGGTAAGGGTTGCGCCCGCGCCTGCTACCAGGCCGTCGTCCGGGTTGAAGGAGAGGATCGGGAAAGGAGAAACAATGCTCCCGTGACTCAGGGCCAGCGGCTCGTATTCGTGGGCGTTGATCAGCGAATCCGCCCGGCCGCTTTTGAACACGGTGTTTTTGCCTCTGGCGACCGGGGTTCCCTCAATATCGTAAAAAAAGGTTTTACCGCGGGATTCATCGCTCAACTCGTCCGCGCCCGGGCCGCCGATGACGCGCAATTTGATACTCCGCCCCGCGTTCCCGCTCACCGCCGCTTTGTCATTCCCGCCCAAAAGATAAACGCGGATTTCCCCGGTTTCTTCGCGCTTGAAAATCCGCCGGTACAGCGGCTCGCCTTCTTTGCCGCCGGTTTGGGCGTTGCGTTGATAAAGAGAAATCTCTACCCGGTTATTATCACGGCGCTGCACTTCCAAATATTCATCGCGGTCGCGCCCGATGATCTCGATGTTTTTGGCAAGGTTGCGGTAGTATTGTTCCGCGTATCGCTGTATGGCATCACGGCGGGATTTGAGCTTGCGCTCCAGCTCCTTCCCGGAGATATCGTAAATCGCCGCGGGCAGCCGGCGAACCGCCTGCTCGATCACTTCATCGGTCATTTTCCTCTGGAATTCCGCGCCGGCCTCCCGGAAATCCGCTTCCGTTAAGGCGTTTAGGAAAATGCGATCCAGGTGCCGCCCGGAGAAGGTCAGGCTCCAGATATCCGGATGTTTTTTTTCGATCCCCTCGAACTGTGGCACCACATCGCGGTCTTCCGCAATGGAGGGTAATAGCCCATCGAATTTGGAAAAAGCCTGGTCGCGATCCAGGGGAATGGGCAGCCAGGAATATGTTCCGTTTTGCTCAATACGCGCCCAGCGCCACTGGTCGAAATGGCGGTCCCAGTCGCTGATGAAAACGTCTAACAGGCGGGCTTTCAGGAAGGATTTCTGATCCACCGCGTCGATAAAACTGCCCCGCAACAAATTCACCAATTCATAGGAATTGAGGATATGAGCGAACCCCCCGAATCCCGGGGTGTTTTCCGGCCCGTTGATGACGAATTCTTCCAGGGTTCCCATCACCCCGGCGAAATCTTCCCGGAATTGCCCCAGCGCCGGATCGTCCGGAAGCACCACTAACTCGGGAGTGGTATGCAGCACTCCCACCGCCCCGGCAAGCGCCGGAACCACCAGGGCTCCGAAGGGGTGGGCGCTGCTGGTCTGGTCGCGCACAATATCCGCCACCGGGGTTCCTTGCAAATCTTCCGGCAGAATTGCGGCGGGGTCTTTGTCAATGGAGCGGAACTGGAATCGCCCGCCCCGTCCGGCATCGAAGCTGAGAGAACGTGATTGGAAGCCGCCGCTGCGTTTTTGCGGTACCAGCCCGCCCGCGTAAGCCGCTAAATTCAGCACCGGCGCTTCCACGGGGGTAGTCCATTCCGCCCGGTAGTGTCTGCCGAGAAAAAACTGTTTGAGGCCCCCGGCGCGGTATTGCGCTCCTGCTGCTACGGTCTGCACCTCGCCGGTAGAAAGCTCCCCCGTGCTCTCCTGGGAAAATCCTCGCTCGAACAGCAGCGGCAACAAGATGAGGATGAACAAGCAGCTTGCCGGTTTAAACCGCATAGAGCACCTCAACAGTTCTACTCGTTGCTAAA
>WYBG01000495.1 GCA_011526015.1 Deltaproteobacteria bacterium
CAGACGTTCCGGCTAAGTTGGCGCGAACTTCCAGATTTCTCCGGCTTTCGGCGAGCCGTTGCTGCCAATGCGGGTCATCGGGTTTCAGGCTCGCCAGCTTTGAATAGTACAAAACGGCGTTTTTCCAATCTTTTTGGCGAAATGCCCGCTCTCCCCGGTATTCATAAGCTTCCCGAACCTGGGCAATCCCGTTTAATGCCGCGGGACTTTCCTGGTTTATGCGCAATATTGCCTGGAATTGCTCCAATGCCTGGTCCCATTGCTCGTCATCCAGATATTGCTCGCCGCGCTGAAGGAGAAGGTTCTCGGTTTCTTCATTGGATAGCATCTCGTTGCTGGCGGCGGTAATCTGCTGCAACCCCTTGGTCGCCACCCCCAGTAAATTATCGCGAACGGGTGTGTAGAGCAGCATAGCGGCAATTGCCAGCAGCAGGAATACCAGCAGATGTTCTGCCCGGAACCTGAACCGGGCGACCGGCTCCTGAATCTCCGGTATGATTTCCACGGGAGGGGCGGGAGGAGGATTGGAAATGGTTACGATCTGGATAGCCGCATCATCCCGGCCTCCCCGTTGCCGGGTGAGGCTCAATAGCTGCTCGCAGGCCTGGGGGGCCGGCATGGAGAGCGCCAGTTCCTTTAGCTCTCCTTCCGGTATGTTCTTGAAATCGCTGCTGCACAAAACAAAGTGGTCGTCGAGGCGGATGGCGAGGGGGTGCGAGACTTCTACCTTCACTCCCAGCTTAAGCCCCAGCGCGCGGGCCAGCAAACGAATTGCGGGCGCTTTTTTTTCCGGGGCGGGGCTGCCTTCTACCAGAGGGAGTTCCGTGCCGCGGGCCTGCTCGCGGGTCAGCAGTTCAATGGTATCCTGTTGAACCCGGTAAATCCGGCAATCCCCGATATGCGCGAAATAAGCCCGGCTATCGGTTACTACCAGCGCGGAAGCGCTTGCTTTGAACTTGCGGTAGCTCCCGTTCGCTTTGGCGTGGAGGTAGATCTTGCGATTGGCGATATCAAAGGCGCGTTTGAGACAGAATTGGATATCGTTGGATGGATAAGAATAATAGTTTTCGCGAATGGTTTGGGCCGCCATTTGGGCGGCGTCCTGTCCCCCGGAACGGGCAGAGCGGGTAGCGGCGATAATGAAAAGCTGCCCTTTGGCATCGGTTAATTTGGGGGTGTGAAGAAGCGGTTTGGCGGGCAGTCCGTTATTTTCCGCTTGCCGATTTTCTCCCTGAAAGATACCGGCGCTATCGATCTGATACCTGGTTTTTGCTTCAACAGAATTGCCTGACATACGAAGAACACGTTAGAATTTATATTTTGTCCCCGGAAACATAGGCGGCGATGATTCCCCGGAAAGTGACGGATGGCAATTATCAGGATTGAAAAATTTTTTATCGGATTGGGGATCGGAAAGTTTATAAAACCTGAAGAGTGATGCGTTTAACAATGGTTGGCCACACATCACCCTTCACGTTTCAGGCCGTTTCTACGCAAGCGCCGGAAAAACGCGGAATGAAACATAATGCTTCATTCCGGCAACTCCAGCCCGTATTTGTCGCTGATATCCAGCGGCGGCAGGGGACCATCCAGGGGGCGGGCATCCTTTACATACCAGTCATACCAGTCTAAAATCCGGTAGAGCATATCCTTCCGGCTGGTCTGTTTTTTGTTCCCGTGTTTTTCCCCGGGATATTGAACCAGCCGCGCCGCGGGATGGTCATTCATTTTCAACTGGCGGTAAAACTCCAGGCTCTGGGACGGGTGCACCCGGGTATCATCCGTTCCGCCGAGGATGAGCACCGCGGTTTTGCTCTGCTGCGCCCAATAAATGGGGCTGCGCTGCAAGCTCAACTCCCACATGGCTTCCAGTTTCTTCCCGGAATGGACGTATAGCTCTTCATAGGGAATATCGGTAGTGTTGCGCTTGCTGATCAAATTGCTGACTCCCACGAACATGCACACTGCTTTAACGAACTGGGTGTAGTAGGTTGCAAACCAGGCTGAGGCATAGCCCCCGTAGGAGCCGCCGCCCACGCCCACCCGGCTGGGGTCGGCAATCCCTTGCTGAATGAGGTAGTCGAGGCCGTCGGCGATGTCGTCAAACTCTTTTCCGGCGGGATCGCCGTACCCCTGGAGGGCAAATTCCACCCCGTACCCGGTGCTGGCGCGGTAATTGGGAAAGAAGACCGCGTATCCTTTTCCCGCCAGCACCTGCCCCGGCTCGGAATAGCGGGTAATCCATTCATTGGAAAAATTGCTCTCCGGCCCGCCATGCACGATCACCACCAGCGGATATTGCTGCTCCGCCTGATAATCCACGGGATAGATCAGCAATCCCTCGATTTCCTGCCCGTCACGGGCAAGATAGCGGATGGCCTCCTGTTTGCCTAATTTCCTTTCCGGTAACCAGGGATTGGAGATGGTAAGACGCCTCATCTCTTTGCCGCCGTTCCAATAATAAACTTCACCGGGGAAGGTGGGAGAATTCCCGACCAGGGCAAAATTATTGAAAGCCCGGGTAAAATCGGGCGCTTCAAAGACGATGCCGGTATCGGCGGAATTCAAAATTACTTCCCGCTCGCCCCCGGCAACGCCAACCGTGCTGAGGGTGGTGTTGACTCCCTCGTTGGAACGGTAAACCAGGGTATTCTTGTCCTTCCAGCCCACCCAGTTTACGTGGCCGGGAAAATCCGCCGGGGTCAGGTTTCTGGCGTCCCCTCCGCCCAGCGGAATAACAAAAACCTGGCTCACCTGGTTATCTTTTTGATCTTTGGCGGCGGCATAGGCCAGGTGCATCCCGTCCGGGCTGAATGCAAAATTCCCCAATTTCCCGGGGTTGCTGGTCAACTGGCGCAGGGCGCCGGTTTTCAAATCGAGAAGATGGATTTTCCGGAACATGTACCACTGGTCGATCAGGTTTTTCTCGGTAATGGAAGCGGCGATGGCATTGCCGTCGGGAGAGAATTCGAACGACCAGACGGTGATCTCCCGGGTCAGCGGCTCTCCTATACCCCCGGCGCCGGCATTGTCCAGATCCAGCAAGTATAGATTCTTGGGTTTTAGATCCTCTTCGTAAAAGATAAATTTATATCCTTTTTCATCCAGGGCTTTTTCCCGCGCCGATTTCGGAGCGGTTGCCAGGTATGCGATCTTTTTTCCCGAGGGATGCCAGCGGAAATCGGTTATGCTGGTTTCCGAACGGGTGATTTGTTGCGCTGTTCTACCTTTGGCCGGCATCAACCACACCTGTTTTTTGGCCTTTTTTTCTTCCCCATCTGCAAGAAAGGCGATCCCTGAACCGTCCGGCGTCCAGGCGATAGATTTCGCTTCTACTGCGCCGGTTAACAGGGCTTTGATCTCCCCGGTTTTAACCGATACCAGGTAAAGTTCGCTGTAAGCCTCGCCCGGTTTTTCATCGGCCCGGCGGGGAACCTCCACGGTGTAGGCGATCCACTGCCCGTCCGGGCTGGTGCGGGCGCTGGTAACCTGCTTCAGGGCTAACAAATCTTCCGGGCTGAACGGTTCGGCGGCAGTAATCGCCCCGCCGAGAACCATCGATGTGAGAGCAATCAGCGTCAGGGTTCTAATTGATCGCTGCATGGTTTTACCTCGTTTCATTTAGGGTGAATCCTCCCGGTCATGCGATTACCAAATCGCTTGAGCGCAAATCAGGGGGAGAATTTAGCGACTTTCACCCTAATCTGGAAAGGGTTTTGGGAAATTTTTTTTGGAAAGCGGAAGTGAGCAGGGGGGAATAAAAAAAATCCACCCCGTAAAGCCGGGGCGGATTTTCTGTATCCGGATCGGAAATGGCCGTTATGAGCGTTCAGTTCTTCTGAAGCTCTTTCAATATACCCTGGATGCGCCCTTTTTGATTATCCGGGGCTTTGGAGAGGGCGGCCTGGTAATTCGCAATAGCGGATTTTTTGTCCCCCGCCTGGGCCTGGGCTTCGCCGAGGCTATCGTACACGTTCCAGGAATCGGGATACTTTTTTACGTTGAGCTTGAATACCTCGATCGCTTCCTTTACGCGATTGCTTTGCAGATACATATAGCCGACCGCGTTCATATCGTTCTCCCGGCCAGTCTGCTTCGCAAATGCCAGCGCCTCGGCCATGGTGCTTTCCGCCCCGGCGGTATCGCCTTTTTTCAACAGTAATTGCGCTTTGACGCCCATATTGTTCACGTTTTGGTTCATCCCGATGGAGTGGTCGATCCATTGAATGCCTTCGTCGAGGCTGGTATTGTTTTGCAGGCAATAATTGGCCGCCTCCATCCAGGGCTGCCAGGCAAAGGCATCCAGCCCGCGCAATTCATTGCGGATACTCCGGAGAACTATCGCGTTCACGTCCACTTCGATCTTGAAGGGGATGACCAGCTTCTCCCAGCGCAGTTGCGCGACGGCGGAATTTTGGGTTACATCCTCGAAACGATATTCCAGCCAATCCTGGTTTTCGGTGGTTTTTACCGGGGTAGCAGCAACGCGGGCGGCGTCTTCAGCTTCATCATAGAAAAAACTGCCCCAGGAAGTATGATTCTTGCTGAAAATCACGGTCCAATC
>WYBG01000496.1 GCA_011526015.1 Deltaproteobacteria bacterium
CCTGCCCCTGCCTCCTGCCCCGCTACCGGTTCCGCCCGTATTGCTCGTGGCTGGAGACCCAATCCAGCGAAGAAATCGCCGACGCTAAAGACAGCTCCCCGGCCAGCACCGCCCCGGCCACGATCTCGGCGAACTTATTTACCTTGCCTTTTCCATCACAACCCAACAGCCCCAAACACTCCCGCTGGGTTGCCAGGCCGGTTCCCCCGCCGTAGGTCGCCACGATCAGCGAGGGAATGGTGATGGAAATATACAAATCCTTCTCCGGGGTCAGTTCGGTGTAGATGATGCCCGCAGAGGATTCCGCCACGTTGGCCACGTCCTGCCCGGTGGCGATGAAGACGGCGGTGATGGCGTTGGCGGAGTGCAGCCCGTTGTTATTCGCGCCGGAAAGGATCGATCCCACGTTGGCGACGTTGGCATGGTAGGCCAGGCTTTCCGGCTCCACCCGCATTTGCTGGATCAGCACGTCGCGTTTGACCACCGCTTCGGCGGTGACCCGCTTGCCGCGGGTGCGCATGATGTTGATCTGGGAAGCCTTTTTATCGGTGGCAAAATTGGATTCCAGGTAGAAACGGACGACGCCCTTGTAGTGATCCAAAATCCAACTGCACGCCGCAAAGGTAGCCCGCCCCACCATGTTCTGTCCCGCGGCGTCCCCGGTGGTAAAGTTGAAGCGCAGGTAGGCGAATTTACTGGCCAGGTAGGGGTCGATATTATCCAGTTTCGCCACCGTGGAGGTGGCCTCCGCCTCTTCTTTAATCTTTTTAAAGTTTTCCTGCACCCATTTGACGAAATCGCGGGCCTGGCGGGCATCCTCGAACACGAACACCGGGGCGCGCTGCATGGCGTCGCCCACCACGCTGCACTTCACCCCCCCGGAAAGGTTCAGCAACTTCATCCCCCGGTTATAAGAAGCCACCAGGGTCCCTTCTGCGGTGGCCATGGGAATCAAAAATTCCCCCCGGGCATGCTCGCCGTGAATGAGCAGCGGCCCGGCAAAACCGAGCGGAATTTGCGCCACCCCGGTAAAATGCTCGCAGTTCCCCCGGGTAATATGGGGATCGAAAGAGTATCTGGTAATATGGTTCAGTTTCTGCCCGGTAAATTTCTCCACGAATTTTTGGCGTTCATTGATGATTGGGGGAGCGTAATCATCTTCCGGGTTGCGAGGGATGCGCACCAGGTGTTCCTCTTTCTCGCTGATGGCGTCTTCCACCTTCAGTTTCAACTTTCCAAAAGGCCTGGTCTCGAATTCTACCTCGATCTGGTGTTTCCCCGGCGGCAGGGGATCGATCACTGAAAAAATATCGATCGCTTTGCGAAGCGGAAAGGCCAGTCCTTTGCCGGACGATATTTCTTCCAGGGTCATCTCCCGGCCGTTTCCGAAATCCAGGGTAACTGCGTTGCCTGGCACGTCCTTACCGTCGAATCTGATCCCGCGGATGGCGGAGAGGGTAGCGTCGCTGAGCCGGTTCTTGACCGAAAATTTGACGCCTCTATCGGTATTGTGCAAACTTCCGAAAGTGTAAAGCTGTTTGAGCAGCAGGCTGGGTATGTGCATGAAAACTCCTCCTGAGAATGGGGTTAGGTTGAAATGAACAATGGGGTATTCAGGTGTTTTAGTGTTTT
This sequence comes from Deltaproteobacteria bacterium, assembly GCA_011526015.1. Taxonomy (GTDB): domain Bacteria; phylum Calditrichota; class Calditrichia; order RBG-13-44-9; family J075; genus JABWBP01. The sequence continues at coordinate 1,633 of WYBG01000496.1, forward strand.
CGTATTACCGCGCTTCCCCCTGCGTTACTAAAACACCATAACACCGAAACACTCGAACACTATAACACTTGCGCACTACTTATCATTGATTTCCTTCAGCAGGGCCAGCAACTCTTGATTGGAAGGAATATCCGCCATCGAGTTTCCGTAATGAACATAGCGCACCATCCCTTGCCGGTCAATAATGGCCTGGGCCGGCATCCGTCCTAATTTGAACAGGCTGACCTCCTGGCCATACAGTGTCAAAACCCGGTATTTCGGGTCCGGCAAACCGATGAAGGGCAATTTATTCTCGATCCAGTATTGCTCAAAGGCCTGCCGGTCTTCCGGCCCGATTATCAGCACTTCCGCATTCTGTTTCACGAACTGTTGATAGTCCCGGCGCAACTGCGCCATGTGCTTCTGGCAAAACGGTCAGGAAAAGCCCCGGTTGAAGACCAGCACCACGTTCTTCTTGCTAAAGAAATCAGAAAGTTGCACTGCCCGCCCCCGGAAATCTTCCAAAGCGAAATCCGGCGAGGGGCTATGGAGCTGCACTTTTGACATTGCCCGCCCTCAAAAAAATCACACAAATCCTCTCAACTTACCCGATTTTAAGGATTCAGACAGATTTTTGCAAACCTATTTTGCGCCGGGTAGAGCCAGTGGCGCAGAATTGCCCGCTTACGCATACCGGCGAGGGAAACCGGCCGATAACTTTTGACAAATTTATCGTATATTGAAACCTTTAGAAGAGGGTTGAACAGCGCTAAGAGGCTTGCAAAAACAATAATATCCCTGAGTGCATCGCGGCAGAAGTCTTTCATCGTATATTATGCTTCGACTCCGCTCAGCATGACAGCACGAAGTCACCCTGAGCGGAGTCGAAGGGCAAACGGGGCAAGTGGCGAACAGCTTCCGCCACGATGCCATAGAGCGACAACTGAATAAACCTGAGGTGAACAAAGTTGGCTAAAAACCAGATCACGCAGCTATCCATTCATCCCGACGCTCCTTTCGATTTCGAATATACCGCCTACTCCCACGGGTGGGTAGTATTGTCGCCCAACGTGTGGGATCCGGAACGCCGGGAATTGCGGAGAGCGGAGCGCCTGGCCGGCGGAAAGGTGGTATCTCTCCTGATTCACGGCCCCGGTTCGGCGGAAAAACCTGAAATCCGCATCGAGGTCAGCCATTCCGCCAAACTGTCTGCCGGGCAAGAACAGGAGATTGTCGCCGCCGTCGCGCACATGTTCCGGGTTGATGAAAACTTCGCTGAATTTTATAAGTTGTGCAAGAAACAAGGCCGGGGCTGGAAGAAACTTGCCCGGGGGTTGGGGCGCTTGCTGCGCTCGCCGAACGTTTTTGAAGACGTGGTCAAAACCATTTGCACCACCAACATTCAATGGGGCGGGACCAAACGCATGGTGGCGGCGCTGGTGGACACTTTCGGAACGGTGCAGGACGGGAACCCGGCTTTCAAAACTTTCCCCACCCCCCACGCCATAGCGGCAGTTCCCCCGGAGCGATTCGGCAAAATGGTCAGCCTGGGCTATCGCAGCGACTATGTTCATCTTCTCGCCAGGCGGGTCTCCTCCGGCGAGCTGGATTTGAACGCCTTTTTAGACCCCGCCATTCCCACCCCGGAATTGAAGAAAAAATTGTTAGCCATCAAAGGCGTGGGTAATTACGCCGCCGCTACCCTCTTGATGCTCCTGGGGCGCTATGATGAGCTGCCGGTTGACAGCGTATTCCGCCAGTTCGTGAGCAGAAAATATTTCAACGGGGAGCGTATTTTCGACCCGGAAGCGCAAACCATATATGCAGAGTGGGGAAAGTGGAAATACCTGGCCTATTGGTTCGATATCTGGGAGGGTTTAGATGAGAAATTGTAGCTATCTTGACAATGTTTTGGCAATGTTAAATTTCAAAAGATTCAGACAGGATGAACAGGATTAACCGGATAAAAGGCAACTAATTGAGGCGTGGTCATAATTCCGATTCGTTAAAAAACAAGAGGTTGACTTTTGGCAAGAGACTCCTGCATTCGCAGGAGCGACAAGATCGGCGGCTGTCATACCGGCGAATGCCGGAATCTCCTTGATTTTGCTGCCGGGTAATTATGACCACGTCTCAACTAATTGATTAAAAATCTTTAAAATTGAATCCTGTTCATCCGGTTAATCCTTGCCTGCCCCGATTTGTCGGGGTCAAAAAAATTCTAATTTAACATTTTGCTCTAAGGGCTGAAAGCTGAAAGCCGGCGGCTGATCGCTGGCCATTCGCACAAATTTTTCTTTTTTGTTGAACACTGTTCAAAAATATGTTTATATTAATCGGTGCAGCGTTCGACGAGCATTGAAAGAATTACTCCGACGGCGATAAAACAGATTTCAAATATAAAATCGAGATTTTACCGAATTAGGAGGTACTTCCCATGCAAGATACCCGGAAGTTTCTGCCTTTCCGAACCGTAGCCGTGCTGGGCGCGGGCGTTATGGGCGCGCAGATTGCCGCCCACCTGGCCAATGCCGGCCTGCGCGTGCACCTCTTAGATATTCCCGCCAAAGAAGGCCCTAAAAATTCCCTGGTTGAAGGCGCGTTCAATAAAATTCTCAAGCTCAAACCCGCTCCTTTCGCCTC
>WYBG01000497.1 GCA_011526015.1 Deltaproteobacteria bacterium
CATGGTGTCATTCCCACGAAAGTGGGAATCCATAAACTCAGTAGAAATAGTGGATTCCCGCTTTCGCGGGAATGACAAAATGGGTGGTCGAAGAGCATAGCAGCATTACCTGTTTAGGACTACCAAAGTTTGAATTTATGCCACGAAGCCACAAAAACACCAGGTTTCACTAAGGAATTTATTGTTTCTTTGTGATTCCTTCGCGTCTTTGGGACTTAGTGGCGACTTTTAAAACAGTTTCTTAGAGCTTCCGCAGCATTTTTCGCATTACCAGGGCGTCTTCCCCGTTCTGGTAATAGCGTTTTCGAACGCCTAAGCGCGTGAAGCCGAATTGCTCGTACATGCGGATCGCCCGGGTATTGCTGGGGCGAACCTCCAGGAGCGCGTAGTCGGCGTTGTCAGCCAGCTTCAGGAGCGCCTCTAACAGGTATTTTCCCCATCCCCGCCCCTGCTGGGCCGGGGCGATGGCCAGGGAAGCAATATGAAATTCTTCGTACACCTGCCACACGACCGCATACCCGACCACTTTCCCGGCATGCTCCAGCACCAGCGGCAGGGAGTATTGGTTCTCGCTAATCTCGAATTCATAGCTTTTGCGCGACCAGGGGTCGATAAATACCTGGCGCTCGATCTCCATCACCACGTCCAGGTCTTCGACGGTCATATATCGCGTAGTCAGCCGGCCATTCATAAAGCGCCTTTGAATGCGCGGAGGTATAAAGGCTCACAGCTGTCCGGGTGGGACAGCAAATTCTGCCGGTATTTTTGCAGCCCCAATTCCAGCAAGGCCCATAATTGCGGGGATGCCGGGGAAGGATGCAGCCGGCGCGAGCCCGGCGGCAGAAAGGGTTCCAGGGCCGGGTAGAGGCCTGCCGCACCAGCGCCGGTGAGCAGCGCGGCGCGGTTCAGAAAGCCCGGCAAATCCGGCGGCCTTATTAAAACATATTCGCCGGAGCGCTTTAACTCCTCCCCTTCCCAATGGTAGAGGGCGCTGAAAATCTCCCCCCGGTGAGCGTCGATTACCGGCATTACCGGCAGGGATTGCATTCCCGCCTGGTAAGCCCAGACGTCCAGGGTCGGCACTTCCACAATGGGAATCCCCAGCGCATGGGCTAACCCCTTGGCGATGCTGTAACCGATGCGCAGCCCGGTAAAAGAGCCGGGTCCTGCCGATAATACCACGGCAGACAACTCCTTTCCCCCCGTCCCGGTGTTTTGCAAGAGGTACTCCACAAAGGGAGCAAGCTGTCGGGAGTGAATATTGCGGATATTGGCGGAAATCTCGCCTAAGAACTGCCCGCCGCGGGAAATGCCCACCCCGCAGGCGCTTCCGCTGCTTTCGATGCCCAGTAAAACCGGCTGCCCCGCTCCCGAGGTGTCTTTTTTTATCTTCATAGCCCGCTTACGATCATTCATAATGCGGGAAAATAAAGCGCAAAGTGAGAAGCGCAAAGCCCAAAGTGCAAAAGTTTGCCCTGCGCGTTGCCGCAAATTTATTTTTTTTGACAGTTTGATTTTGGCGTAAATCCTGATTATCTTCACCATTCGTTCTTGGGTCTTTTACATTTCCGAGCTTTGAATTCTCCACAGGCTCCTCTCATCCCGGCCATTACAATCAATCCAGGTTCGAAAAATCATATCCTCTTAAGAGCTTGCAACCGTATTTATGATTCTATCCATGCTTCACTATTTTCAGCATCTTTTTAAATCCCAACGTTCGCACAAACAACTCTGCTACAAACATTCAGTTTAAACCCCGATGCCTCCCTCCCGCATGTTTTGCCGGAGGTTTTTTTATTAAACCACAATCTCATTAACCCCAATTCAACAAGGAGTATTCATGAAGAGGAACCCGACAGGATGGCGTATCGAGTTTATCCCGATGTGGTTGCTGGCGGCGGCAGCGCTGTTGCTGCTGAGCAGCATGGTCTGGTCTCAGGAATCGAAGGTAGATTCCCGGGTCTGGAGCATTCACCACTGGCAGAAATGGGCGGAAGCCGGCCTGGTGGAAGTGGCCGGAGAGACTGCCGTGGCCCCGGCGCAGCACACCGGCAGCCGGATCAGCGCCCGCACGGTGTTGATCGACGATTCCCCGGACGTGCCGGTAACCACTTTGAGCAACACCACCCAGAGCGAGAATTCCATTTTCGTCAATCCCTTAGACAACCGTAAGGCCTTGAATTCCAACAACTCCACGGATTTCCCGGTTTCCACAATTTACGGCACCAGCGGATTTTTCACCACCGACGGGGGCCTCACCTGGAACGGCTCGGTGCAGGGCACCGGGGGCGACAACAGCGGCGACCCCGCCGCGGCCATTGACCTCACCGGCCGCTACTACGTCGGCTACATTGCCGATAACGGCGGGCAGGGCGTGGCGCGCTCCACCAACGAAGGGGGTACCTGGACCCACGCGCAGGTAGCTAACGCTGCCGCGGGGGGCTTGTTAGACAAGAACCACCTGTGGGTGGACAACGGCCCGCTGAGCGCCCACGACGGCAACCTCTACAGCGCCTGGACCGCCTTCGGGGGTCCCAACGACAGCGAGATCGAGATTTCCCGTTCCACCAACGGGGGCGTAAACTGGTCTTCCCCGGTAAACATCAGTTCCGCGGTAAGCGCGGGCAGCCACAACCAGGGGGTGAACATCCAGAGCGGGCCGAACGGGGAGGTGTACGTGGCCTGGGCGATTTACGACAGTTGGCCTTCGGACGAGACCGCCATCGGGTTCACCAAATCCACCGACGGCGGGGCGACCTATGCCACCGCCAGCCGGATCATCACCAACATCCGGGGGATTCGCACCAGCACCACTTCCAAGAACCAGCGGGTGGCCTCTTTCCCGGTGATGGCGGTGGACCTCAGCGGGGGGCCGCGCAACGGCTGGATTTACATTGTGTGGACCAACATCGGGGTGCCGGGAATCAACACCGGCGACGACATCGACAACTACATCGTGCGCTCCACCAACGGTGGGCAGAGCTGGTCTGCGCCCATCAAGGTGAACCAGGATCCCTCCGGGCTGGGTAATGAGCATTACTACCCCTGGATCACCTGCGACCCGGTGACGGGCGCGTTGAGCGTGGTGTTCTACGACGACCGCAACGTTGGGGGAACGGCCTGCGAGGTGTTCGTGGCCAACTCTCTTGACGGCGGGCTGACCTGGGAAGATTTCAAGGTGAGCGACGTGTCGTTCACTCCCGCGCCGATTCCCGGCCTGGCGGGCGGCTACATGGGAGATTATTTGGGGATTTCCGCGCGGGGCGGGAAGGTGTATCCCTGCTGGACCGACAACCGCAGCGGGCGGGCATTGACCTACGTATCGCCCTTCACCCTGGCCGATCCGGCTGATCCCAATGCCCCGGCGAACGCCGCGGCTTACAGCGATTTTACCACTCCTACTTCCATCGCCCTGAGCTGGACCGACCCCACCACCTATGTGAATGGCACTCCCTTGACCAACTTTACCATTCAAATCTACCGCGGCGGGTCTTTCCTGACCAGCGTGAACAGCGGGGTTCAGCAATACACCAACACCGGCCTGACCGACGGGCAGCTTTATGATTACACCCTCTATGCCAAAGACAATTTCGACAGCCTGAGCCTGCCGGTGAATTTGAGTTGGTATGCCGGCGGATCTCCGTTCCCGGCGGCTCCGGCAAACCTGGCCGCTACTGCGGATACGGTTCATGCCTATCTAACCTGGGATGATCCTACCACCCAATCCGACGGAACTCCCTTAGACGACCTGGATCATCTGAACGTTTATCGCAATGACGTGTTAGTGGCCAGCCTGTCCCCGGGCGTGCAAGCCTACACCGACACCCCTGCGCCGGGATTCGTGTACAGCTACAAGGTCACCGCGGTAGATGACGAAGTTCCCCCTAACGAGAGCGCGCCCAGCAACGTGGAGGATATCTACGTGGGCTCCACCCCGGATTTCCTGGTATGGGTAGGCCCGGGCGCGCTTGGCTCCAGCGCCCAGAGTGGGGACAGCCTCTTCGAAGCCCTGGTCGCCAACGGGGAAAGCTGCTTTTTGACCAACAACTTGTTCGAGTTCGGCAGCAATTTGAGCGTCTATGAAGGCATTTTTGTGGTGTTGGGGATTTTTTCCGACAACCACGTCATCGGCGCCAGCGACCCGGAAGGCCCGGCCCTGGAAGCTTACCTGCAAAACGGCGGGCGGATTTACCTAGAAGGCGCGGATTGCTACAACTACGATCCCGAAGTGGGCGGCTACAACATTCGCCCCTGGTTCGGGCTGAACGACGGGTCGGACGGTTCCGCGGATGTTTCCGGCGTTACCGGTTTGAACGATCTCTCGGCGTTTTCCTTCCCCTATACCGGGGGGAACAGTTTTATGGACGATCTTCAGCCGGTCACTTCTACACCGGTTTGGAAGAACAGCACCAACGCCGATATCAGCGGGGTGTTCAACGTTGGATACGGCAGCGGGCGCTCCATCGGGGTGGTGCCCTCCTTCGGCGGGCTGGTGGATAATCCCGAACCCCTGTATCCCCAGGAGCGCAGCATCGATTTCGTGGCCGAAGGCAAATCTTTCGCTTCCGAAGCCGGCAAACCGCGCCTGCCGCGGGAACGGAACGAGAATTTCGTGAAAAAAGCGGCCTGGCGCCCGGAACTGAAGGGTCAGCGCCGGGGAGAGTATTTCCGCTACACCGCCGGGGGCATGGAAATCCTGGCCAACACCAAGGTGGATTTGATGGCCGCTTACCTTAGCCTGTTCTTCAGCAGCGGCGCGCCGCAGATTAGCGTGGCTCCCACCGCGTTTGCAGATACCCTGCTGCAAGGCGCTTCTACCAGCGAATCGATGACCATTACCAACAGCGGCGGCAGCCTTGCCGGGGATCTGAATTTTAACATCACCGAGAACCCCCCGGCAGGTTGGCTGGAACTTTCCCAAACCTCCGGAACCCTGGTCGGGAACCAGTCTGCCAACATCACCCTTTCCATCGATGCCGGCGGGCTGGCCATCGGCAATTATTCCACTACCCTGCAAATCACCAGCAACGACCTCACCAATCCGCAGGTAAACGTGCCGGTGAGCCTGCGGGTGAACGGCGCGCCGGTGGTGGGCTTTTCGCCGGATTCGATTATCATCACCCTGCAACCGGGGGAGATCGATTCCACGGTGCTGACCATGCTGAACAGCGGCGCCGGGCCGCTGAATTTCAGCTTACGCGATGAAGATGTTTTTAACGCGATGCGCCTGGCACAGGGAACGGGGCAGGGGCAGAATACCCAATCCAATTATGAGATGAATTTGGGCAAGGGTGAAACAGATCCTCGCCCCGGCGTCGCGCCTGCCGAGGGCCTGGGCGGGCCGGACCTGTTCGGCTACCGCTGGATCGACAGCGACGAGCCGGGCGGGCCGGTATTCAACTGGGTGGATATTTCCGCTACCGGAACCCCGCTTACCCAGTCCAGCGCCTGGATACCCACCGGCACCTTCGACGGCAACGACGAGGGGTACATCGAAGTGCCGCTGCCCTTCCCCTTCAGCTTCTACGGGGTGGCTTACACTTCCGCGTTCGTTGGAAGCAACGGAACCCTCTCCTTCCAGGCGCCGACCGCCAACACCTTTACCAACCAGGCCATTCCCACCGCCGGCGGATCCATCGATAACTTCCTGGCTGCGTTCTGGGATGACATGGAAGTGAACGATCCCAGCGTGATCTATTACGGAACCAACGGCGGCGATTTCGTGGTTCAGTTCGTTGGCCTTCCCCGTTACCCGACCAGCACGCCCGATTATACCTTCGAGTATATCCTGAAACCGAGCGGGGCGATCTTCTTCCAGTACCTGAATATGGGCATCAACGGCGGAACCCTGACCAGCAGCTCGGTGGGGATCGAAAACGTGGGTGGAACCGACGGCCTGCAAGTGGCTTTCAACGCCGCCTACTTGCACAATGACCTGGCGATCCGCTTCTCCGCGGAATCCGCCTGGCTGAGCCAAAATCCGGCGAGCGGCACGGTTGCCGCAGGCGGTAATTTCCCGGTGCAGGTGATCGCCGATGCGACCAACCTGACCGAAGGAACCTACCGGGCCAAAATCGTCATTTCCAGCAACGATCCCGTCACCCCGGAAATGGAAGTGCCGGTGAAATTAGTGGTGCAAACCGGCGGGTGCATTACCGGCCTGTTGGGCGACGTGACCGGAGACGACGCGGTGAACTCCACCGACGGTTTGATCATGCTCTCCTACGACGCCGCCCTGCCCCTGCCCCAGCCCTACCTGGATCGCATCGCCATCGGCTTTGGGGACGTGACCGAAGACGGCTCCACCACTTCCACCGACGCCTTAGTGACCCTCACCTGGGAAGCGGGGCTGCCGGTTCCCTTCCCGGTCGGCACGGTGGTGTGCTTACCCCTCCCCGGGGCTTCTACCGGCGCTCCCAAAACCCCCGCGGCGATGGGCAGCTTGTTGAAAGAGGGGCAAGCCGTCAGCGCCTCCGCGCTTGCGAATGTCTCCCAGGCGGCGGCGAACCAGACCATCACCGTTCCGGTGGTGATCGACGTGGCGCAGTTCCCCGGCAAATTAGGCAGCTTTACCGCCACGCTCTCCTGGAATCCCGCGGAGCTGCAATTTATCGGTTACCGGGGCGGGAATAGCGCCGGCTTCGAGAACCCGGCGGTGAACGACAGCAAAACCGCCCGGGGGAAGTTGATCGCAGCCAACGCCAATCCGCACGGCGGCGCGGGCGCGGTGAACGTGCTCAACCTGGAATTCAAAGCCCTGGCGAACGGCGCGGCGAATGTCTCCCTGGAATTCAGCGCCATGGCCGCGGCGGCGACCTTCACCGACCTGCTGCCCTACCTGAAAATCGGCAATGAAGGTTCCGCGGCGGAAACAGAGAATATTCCCCAGAGCTTTGCGGTGGATAACTATCCCAACCCCTTCAACCCCGCCACCACCATTCGCTACCAGTTGCCGGAAGCGGCGGCGGTGCAGCTGGTGATCTACAACGTGCTCGGCCAGCAGGTGCGCAGCCTGGTGAATGAGCGGAGGGAAGCGGGCTACCACCAAATCGCCTGGGACGGGCGCAACGACGCCGGCGCGCAAGTGGGCAGCGGAATCTACATCTACCGCTTCGAAGCTGGCCAGTTCCAGAAAGTGCAGAAGATGATTTTGATGAAGTAGGGGTGAATCGTAATGCGCCTCTACCAAGACCTCAAAGGTTTCAAAAACCTTTGAGGTCTATTGCCAAACTAAAAGCCCCGGCGGGAAAATTCCCGGCGGGGCTTTCTTTTTTTCAAGAGCGTGTTCCGGAAGTTTTACTGGCTGACTTCCACTGTTTGTTCTTCCTGAACGACGCGGTAACCTTCCATGGCGGCAGAGAGGATTTCCCAGGCTTCATCCACGTCCCCAAATCCCTCGAATTCCATGATCCCGGGTCCTTTGTAGTTGGCAAACCAGGTTTCCAGGATGGTGGTGACGCCGGGAAAGTCGCGGTTTAGCTCCGCTAAATTATCGACCTCGCGCAGGGGACTGTCAACCGTTACCGCCAGAATCTTGTCATCCTGCTCCCCCTTATCCAGGAGCTTGATGACCCCGATGACTTTGGCGCGCAAAATACTCCCGCGCGGCTGCGAGGGCCCCAGCACCAGGGCGTCTAAGGGATCGCCGTCTCCGCCGAATTCTTTGGGCAATATGGTTTGGGGAAACATCCCGTAATTGACCGGGTATCCCAAATACTTTACCACCCGGGGTTTCCCGTCTTTCATATCCCAGCGCATAATCCCGTCGGAAGGTTTTACTTCCCACTTATCGTTGCTGCCTGCGGGTATCTCCACTACCATATTGACGGTGCTGTCGGGATTGAGCGGTTCATAGCCATGCAGGAAATTTTTCTCCCCCACCAGGGCATATTCCCCGGCCGGGTTGGAAGCGGCGGACTTGCCGGCTTCATTCTGCGGCACTTCCCGCACGCAACCCGCCAGGAAAATTACCAGCGCAATCATCCCCAACTGTGTGAACATTCTTTTCATACCCTTTTCTCCTTAAAGATTTAATTTCGTGCCGGAAATAAATGCCTAACCTGTCAAAGACGCGTTGTATTCCTCACAAAATCGGGGTTGGGTATTTTGGCGCGGGAAGTCGAAAAAAGATCTCAAAGGTATCAAAAAACCTTTGAGGTCTTCAGGTTGGGCGATCACCTTGCCAGCACCATTCTGCGGGAGGCTGTTAAATCGCCCGCGGAAAGGCGATACACATACACCCCGGAGGCGACCGCTGCGCCATGATCGTCTCTTCCGTCCCACTGCGCCGTGTAACTTCCGGGCGTTCTGTTTTCACTCACCAGGGTACGCACCAGCCGCCCGGTTACATCAAAGATTTTCAATTCCACAAAGCCGAAATCTGCAATCCGAAATCCGAAATTCGTTGTGGCATTGAAAGGATTGGGATAATTCTGCGCCAGCGCAAAGCCGGTAAGCGGGGTTTCGCCGCCGGGGATGCCCACCGGCACCAGCAAACTGCGCTCGTAAGCGCCGTTGCCGTGGGTGGCCACCCGCAGCTTGCGGTTCAGGGGCGAGATGCTCAAATCCATGGCGATCACCGCGCCGGGCAGACCCTCGCTGTAATCCTCCCAGGTATTTCCCCCGTCGATGGAAACGTACACGCCCAGGTCATTTCCGATATAGATGTGATTGGGATAATCCGGATCGATCACCGCCGCGTTGGCCGGAACGTCCGGCAGGCCGTTGCCGACGTCTTCCCAATTGCCGCCGTAATCGCTGGATTTATAAACGTGGGAAACGCCGAATCCCGACAGGGTAAGATAGACCGTGGCCGGATCGGTGGGGTGCACCGCCAGATCGGTAGGAAAGCGATCCGGCAGGCTGCCGGTCACGTTTTGCCAGACCCCCCCGCCGTTGAGGGAGCGGAAAACCCCGGAACGGGTTGCAAACGGCGCGGTGGCGGCGTACACCACGTTGCTGTTCTGGGGAGAAACCGCCAGGGCCAGCGCCGGGTTGCCGTCTAAGGGAGTTCCCCCGCCGGTGCTGCTCCAGTTGGTTCCCCCGTTGGTGGATTTATAGATGATGTCCCGCCCGGCGTACAGGATGTTGGGATTATCCCTCGCTACCACGTAGGGGGCAATGAAACAGGTAATGCGGTTAGAGCCGGGCACGGAGATGTTGAAGAAACTTTGTCCCCGGTTGGTAGATTTCAGCACGTTCAAATTTTGCCAGGAACCGTAGAGGATATTGGAATTAACCGGGTCGATTCCCGCCCAGCTACCGTCTCCCCCGATCAGGCGCACGATCCAGGCCGTCTGGCCGTCGTAAATGGCGGTGGCGTTATCCTGGAAACCGCCGATGGAGAGCAGCGAATCGGTGGGGGAGCTGGCGAATCCGTTGTAAAACTGCCCGGTCTGGTAGCCGCCGTTGCAGGCTTCGTAGGTCTCCCCGCCGTCGGTGCTGCGGAAGACCCCGCCGTCGTTGGCAAAGTAAATGATATTGGGATTGGTAGGGTGATAGATCACGTCGTGGTGGTCCACGTGGGAGTAAGTGGGCGGACCTTCCGGGTCGCCGGGGGGAATGCGGCCCGAAAACCAGCCCGTGGAGGATTTCTGCACCAGGTTGCTCCCCCCGGCAGTGGATTTGTAAATCTCGATCCCTATCGCGATCACTTCATCGGGATTGGCAGGGTTGACCGCGGCGTCGTGGGAAAACCAGCCCTGGTGTTTGGAATAATCCTGGGTGGTGCGGATGCTCCAGGTGGCCCCGGCGTCCGTGGAGCGGCACAGCCAACTGGCGTTGGGCGGGTTGCCGTTGCCGAAACCGTTGCCGATGCTGGCGTAAACGATGTTCGGATTCGCCGGATAGATCGCCAGCAGCGCCTTGCCGTAAAAAGGAGAAGGCAGTCCCGCCCCGGGCGCCCAGGTCTCCCCGCCGTCAGTAGTGCGGTAGATGCCGTGCCCGGCGCTCCCAAAGTTTCCGCAGCTTACGAGCACAATGTTGGTGTCCACAGGGTTGATTACCAGGTCGTTGGCCATTATCACGCTGTGCTTTTGCACCCAGGTAGCCCCGGCGTCGGTAGATTTATAGGCGCCCTCGGTAGTCGCCGCCCAAATGGTATTGGGATTCAGGGGATTGACCCTCACCTGCCACACCCCCCGCTGCTGGTGGTAAGACCAGTCGAGGCTTTTCGTCCAGGTAGCCCCGCCGTCGCCGGTTTTCAAAATACCGATGCCGTAAGTGCCGCGGGTGTTGCGGAAAGCCGCCCCGGTTCCGGCGTTCTGGTAGTTATACACCTCCCCGGTGCCGATGTAAATGGTGTTGGAATCCTCCGGCGCAAAGGCAATGCAGCTGACCGCCAGCACCGGGAAGCCGGTGGGAACGTATTCCCAGGCCGCCGGCCCCCGTCCCTGGCTGTAGCTGCGCCACAATCCCCCGCTGGCGGAGCCGGCGTAAATGGTATTGGGATTGAGGGGATTGAAGGCCAGCGCCAGGGTGCGCCCGCCCAGGTTGTGGGGGCCGATGGCCTGCCAGGGTTGAACCGTTGCCGTTCCGCCCGGCTGGCGGCGCCAGAAATTCTGCTGCGCGTAAACGAAAGCCGCGTAATGGCCGGCGTCGGGAATGGCGGAATTGGGGTAAGCGCGCTGGTAACTCCAGAAATTCAACGCCTGGTACGCGCCGGAGATTTTCTGGAGCTTTTTGTTGCGGCTACCGGCGTCCAAAAATATTCCAATGAGCAGGGCCGCAGCCAGCAAGATCACTCCGGCAACAACAAATCGTTTCGCTTTCATCATGCCCATCCTTTCTTATTTCGTACGGAACAGATGGCGATTTATGGGTTTCCGGCAAAATACGAAGGGATTTTTTCAAAAGTTATCCCCCAAAAAGGGGATTTTATGGGCGACCTGCACTTGCGGGGATTGTGCGATCACTCATTCGATCCCCTCCCTCACCCACTCACCACTCAATGTCTTTTAGTTCAGCATTCACCACCCTTCGACGGTTCGCCCCTTCGACCGTCTCAGGGTAAACTATGTCCTGGACAAGTTTCACCATTCACCATTCACCATTCACCATTCTCCATTCACCATTCACTATTCACCATTCACCATTCTCCATTCTCGATCCGTTGTAATGACTTGATAAATCATAGCAATTGTAAATTATGAACGGGAACTCAGAATAGTGAATCTTAGTCTCGATGCCCTTACCCAAACGGCATTGACTCACCCCTCACCACTACCCCCCTGCCGTAACGATTTCCGGATAATCTGTAAACACGCCGTCCACCCCCAGCGCGATCACGCCGGCGAGGTCTTCCCGGCGATTTACGGTGTAAACGAATACCTTCAACCCGCGCCGGTGGGCGTCTTCCACAAAAGCGCGGTCGAGGAATTCGAGGCCCGGGTGAACGGAATAAGCGCCCAACTCCTCGGCAAAGCGGGCGTACTCCAGGGGCAGCGCCAGTATCAGCGCGCCGGCGCGGAGTTTCGGCTGAAGGTGTTTGATAGCTCGCAATTCGTGGTGGTTGAAGGAAGAGACCAGGAATTCCTCATAGCGCCAGCCGCGCTCTTTCACGTAGCGGTCGATCAGGAGCGCTACCGGGGCGGCGGTTCCGGGGCCTTTCAACTCCACGTTGACCCCGGCGCGACGGTTTACTTGCTCGAATACTTCCCAGAGGAAGGGGATTTTTTGCCCCTTTCCGGCGTCCAGAGAGCGCAGGTATTCCAGGGATTGCTCCAGGACGTACCCCGCGCCGTTGGTGGTGCGCTCCAACCGGTCATCGTGGATTACCAGCAGTTCCCCGGCGACGGCGTACACGTCCACCTCCACCCAGTCGGCGCCCAGGGAGATCGCCTTCTCGACCGCGGCGAGGGTGTTTTCCGGGGCATGGCCGGCGGCCCCGCGATGCCCGAAGCAGAGTAATCGGCTCATCCTGTCGTTCCCGAATGATTCCAAAGAGTTCAGAGGGTGTTTGGAAATTCGCCACTCCCGGAAGGGATCCCTTTGGGAAAAGCCACGAAGTCTCAAAGATTCACAAAAAAACATTAAAATTCCTGGTGCAATCTTAGTGTCGTTGTGGCATGTTTTTCGATTTTTCAAACACGCTCTCAAAGGTTTTGGAAACCTTTGAGGTCTTCAATGGGCGTGGTTGACAATAGCGCCAATACCTCCGGCAGCAGCGCCGGGGTGGTGGCCAGCGCCTCACCGCGGTAGATGGTGGGGTTGCCCTGCCAGTCGCCGAAATATCCCCCGGCCTCCCGGAAAATCGGCGGGTAGGGTGCGTTATCCCACACCTCCATCGCCGGATCGAGGGCGATTTCCGCCCGCCCGGTGGCGACCAGCAAATATCCGTAAGCGTCGCTCCAGCCGCGCGCGCCGTTTGCCGCATTTTTCAAACGTTCCCAGGGGGCCCGTCTGCCGCGTTTCGCAAAGGTATCCGGGTCGGTGAAGACGATCAGCGCTTCGTGCAGCCGGGAAGTTTCGGAAACCCGGGCGGGGCGGCCGTTCCACCAGCATCCCTGGCCGGCAGCGGCGGCGAGCATTTCGTCCAGAGCCGGGAAATAAGCCGCACCCACCTCCACGGTTCCGTCGATCTCCAGCCCGATCAGCACCGCGTACAAGGGCACCCCGTGCAAAAACGATTTGGTGCCGTCGATGGGATCGATGATCCAGCGGTGGCCGGCTCCTTCGCTCTCCTTGATCCCGTATTCTTCCCCCACGATGGCGTGCCGGGGGAATTTCTTTTCGATGCGGGAGCGGATCAGCTCCTCGGCCTTGCGATCGGCGATGGTAACCGGGGAATTATCTCCCTTGAAATCCGGCCGCACCCCGGCCTGAAAATATCCCAGGGTGAGCTTCCCGGCCAGGTACGCGGTTTCCACGGTAAAATTCAGATAGCTGCGCAGTGTTTCGGGCATGAAGTTTATCCGTTCAGCAGGATGGAAGTTTATTAGTGTTCAGGTGTTCGTGTGTTCAAGTGCTCAGGTGCAATGCGCCCTGGTACTCTCACTTTAACACCAAAACACCCGAAAACATGAACACTTGAACACTATAACACACTCATCTCCCCACCAGCTTATCGAATTCTTCCACCGGGATGGCCGGGAGGGTAGAGAAGGAGATGCCCAGGGATTGGGAAATGGTTACCGATGCTTTGAGCGCGTCTTCCATGCTGCTAAACTTCACGATCAGCACTAAATCGTAAGCGCCCAACAAGGCATACATGGCGACGATTTCACCGCCAAAGCGGTCCACAATATCCGCCACTTCCCGGGTTCTTTGGGCGGAAATACCTCTCATGGATTCCGCAGAGTATTTGCCGAACATGAAAAAGGTTGACATGGCTGGCTCCTGTTTATACGGTTGAGGTTAGCGCGATGCCGGATACTCGATGCTCGATTCTCGAGGCCGGATATTCGAGCATAAAACCTCACGTATCCAGTATCGAGTATCCAGCATCGAGCATCCAGCATCGAGCATCCAGCACCGAGCATCCAGCATCGAGCACAGCGGAAAGTTACGCCGAAAATTCATCCCGCACAATTCAGGGATGAAATTCTCCATCGCTGCCGTTTTTTTCCAATTGGCGCAGGGCATATTCAGCCGCCTCCCTAACGGCCTGCTCGCGGTCGGATGTTAGGGTGAGAATTTCCGCAGCGAGATGCCCGGCTTTCGCCGTTCCTGCCAGGTACACCGCGCAGGCTTTCAGCCAGCCAACTTCCCCGGTAATCAACCGGTGCAGACACTCCTGCTCGGGAAGGAGGTGAAGATCGAGGCGGTTCCGGGCGCTCCCCGGCGAATTTTGCGGAGAGTGGGCTTCCACAATCGGAATAAGGTCTTTTTTGTAGCGGGGGGCCAGCAGGTTGTCGAGAAATTCCAGCGCATTGGCCCGCGCATCCTGCCTGGCGCTCACGATTCCTAAGTAGGCGTTATACAAGTCCCGGGGCGGGTAAATCAATCCTAACAACCGGAAAATCCGTTCCAGGGAATCATCCAATTTTTCTTCCAGCGCCCTGGCGAGCAAAAGGCGGGCGGCGCCCTCCGGGGGGGAGCCGTTCTGCCCCTGAACCTGCTTGCAGGAGTGTAAAATAGCGGCCCCGTCCAAATAGCGCCGGATTTCTTTCAGAATTTCCTGCTCCAGCGGCTTTTCGTTGAATTTTAACATGGGGAAGTTATTCCGCAAACGGTTCAGGGCTTTCAGCGCCTGGAAACGCAGGCGCGGGTGGGGATGATTCAATTGCGCCAGCAAGCTATCCACGGTTTTTTGCTCCCCGATGCGGCCCAAAACCCGGGAAAGCTCCCGGGCGAGGGATTGGGAATCGCCGGACTCTTGCAAGCGGGCGATCAATTCCTCGAGAATGTCTTCCCCATATTCCGCCAGGGCCTGCCGGGCGTATTTGCGGGTTTCCCGCCGCTCCAGCAGGGCGAGCAGCGCCGGCGCAAATGCTTTCTCGCGGGTTTTCCCGGCGCTGAGCGCCGCGTTTTGCACCACTTCGGGATCCGCATCTTTTAGCAGGAGATGCAAAAAAGGGTATAATTCCGGCCTTTTAACGGTTCCCAGCGCCCGGGCAAGGTTGATTTTGATAAATTTTTTTTCGGTTGGATTGCCCTCCGCCTGCCCGGCCTGTAGCAGGGTGTTTTCGACCAGATCTTTCAGCGGGAAAGAAGTTCGGATCCATTCTTCTTCGGCGCTGCAGCGGGTGGCGCAGGTCAACGCCGCGGCCTGCACCCGGTAATCGGGATGATTCAGGAATTCCCGCAGCAGGCGGGCTTTTTTCTCCCCGCCGGATTTCTGGAAGAGATAGGCGATGGCTTCGGCGCGCACCTCCGGCTGCTCATCGCCGACCAGGGAGTAAATCTCTTCTGACATATCCGGGCTGTCGTAGCGCGCCAGCATTTTCAACGCCTGGAGGCGAATTTCGCCCGAGGAATGGCGAAGCAGTTCCTGCAAACAGGGCAGCAACCGCTCGTGGCGCACGCTCTCCAAAAGATTCAACACGTAGAGTATCTGCCGCTCATTTTTCCCTTCCAACACTTTTAAAGCGGTTTCCACCAGGGAGGCGTCTTGCAGGTTGGTGAACTGCTCTTCCAGGTCGATGGTGCGCTTCTCGATGGCGGTGCGGAAGGCCTCCAGGTACTGTTTGCGAACCCGCAGCGCCAGGTAGAGCCAGGCGAGCACCAGGGGAACGATCACCAGGCTGATATTTCCCACCGAAAAACCCCACACCCCGGTAAAGAGGATGAGCAGCAGCCCGCCCACCCCGGTGGCGGTGCTGTCCACCAATACGTCGATGAACGCTTTGGCCTGGGGCTTGATCGCGGAGGGAATCGGGAGCATCAGCAATTCGATGCCGGCCTTGTTGATGGACTGCTTGAAGCTGCCGTCGCTGACCTTGATGAGGATGGCCGCCCAGAGCACCGGGTAGAGCCAGATTGCCAGGGCGCCGAGCAGAATGCCCAGAGGCAGAAAAAACAGCGAGGGTCCCACTCCTAAGCTGCCCAGGATTCTCCGGGTAAAAAGTAATTGAATCAGCAGGGAAATGATGCTGAGGGTGGAGAGCCAGAAGCCGAAGAAGGCGGTCAGCTCGTCTTTATCGGGAATCTCGGCTTTGGCGATGGCGATGTATTGGTAATCCAACAGGTTGGCCACGATCACGCTGACGCCCACGATGCCGGCCAGTATGGCCAGGTAAGGGGATTCGCGCAGCATCCGGAAAGGATTTCCTCCCCGCAGGCGCAGCTGCCCCGGCCGGCCGGGGCGAATTTGCTCTGCCTGCACCTCGCGGGCGCGCCGTTTCCAGGCTGCCGGAACGATGAGCAGGCAGAGGGAGAGCAGCGCGATGCAGATCAGCAGGATATTTTCGGTGCCGATCACCAGGGCGACGCGGGCGGCGTAACCGCCCACGATCCCGCCGGAAATCGCCCCGGCACCCACAAATCCGAACAACCGTTTAGCCTCCCGGGCGTCGAACACGAAGTTGGCCAGGGTCCAGAACTGCGACACCGCAATCACCCCGAAGATGGCCACCCAAACAAAGAAAATGAATAGAAACCATCCTCCTTTGTAATCGAAACGCAGCAGCAGCCAGAAGATCAGGAGATTGGAGAGGATGAACAGCAGGGAGATTTTGATCAGCCGATCCAGGCGCGCTTTGCGGGCGAAGCGGGCGTAGAAGGTGGTCACCGCGGCGGCGGAGACGGCCACCAGGATGTACACGTAGGGAATGTCTTTTACGGAATATTTTTCTAAGAACAGGGAATTGCGCACCGGTTTGAGCATCAGCAGGCAGCAGATCACCAGGAAAACGTAGCCGAACATCAGCAGGGCGCGGGGGGCCTCGCCTTCCCGGATGTCGAAGAGTTTGTGTAACAGGGTAGTCATGGGGCAAATGCTGACCGTTAGCGTTGCGTATAATACCAAAGCAATATGTAAAACTTAGTGAGTATAACAGGGAAAAGGAGTGTTTGCAAGAAGTTAAGAATCTCTCCTGGGTTATCATTTTTAAAATTTCTTTGAATAAATCCCTTTTTGCCGGGTAATATAGAGCGTCTATGGAAACGAACGCGGAACATGAGACCGAACGGGAGCTGATTTTGCGCTGCCAGTCCGGAGACCGGCAGGCATTCGAGGGGCTGGTGAAACGCCATTACCAGGGCGCTTTTCGCATGGCGCTGTACTGGAGCCGCAACCGCGAGGCCGCGCTGGATATCTCCCAGGAGGCGTTCGTACGGATTTACCGCAATATTCAGCGATTCGAGGCGGAACGCTCCTTTGCCGCCTGGCTCTACGCCATCACCAAAAACCTCTGCCGCAGCTACCGGGAGCGGCAGCAGAAACGCTGGCGGGTGTTCAGCGACCTGCCCGCCGGCCAGAAGAATTCTTCGAACAGCCGCCCCTACGCGGAAGAAATGGAAGCGGCGCTCCCGGAAGCTTCTTCCGAAAGTATGATCGAAGCGGAAGAACAACGCCGGCTGTTGTGGAAGGCCATCCGGGAACTCCCGGAGGGCGACCGGGAAGTGATCATTTTGAAAGACATCGAAGAGTTCAGCTACCGGGAGATCAGTGAGGCGCTGGAGATTCCCATCGGCTCGGTGATGTCGCGGCTCTACCATGCGCGGAAGAAACTGGCCAGGCGGGTGGAGGGGTTGTTGGGGGAAACGTGAAGCGTAATGCGTAATGCGTAAAACGTAACTCAACGGAATACGCAATACGCATTACGTTTTACGCATTACACACCGATTTCCGGTCATCGCAACCGGATGAGCTCAAAATGACAGGTAAAGACATGCAGGATTCCACAAGCCATCTTTGCGGGGAATACAAGCTTCTGATGATGAAAGCCCTGGACGGGGAGATTTCGCCGGAGGAGGAGCGGGAGCTGCACGCGCATTTGCGGGGCTGCTCCGAATGCCGGGGGGAATTTCAGCAATTCCAACAATTAAAGGAGCAAACCATGGAGATCAAAAAGCAGGTTTTGCCGGAAGCGGCCTGGGAGGATTATTGGCGCCGCCTGTACAACCGCCTGGAACGGGGGCTGGTCTGGATTCTTATTTCCATCGGCGCGGTCATTCTCCTGGGGTATGCCGCTTACCAGTTCGTGATAGAGACATTGAGCGCCGCGGACCTGCCCGGAATCGTCAAATTCGGGATTCTGGCGCTGGTCATCGGGTTGGCGATTCTGCTGGTTTCGGTAATCCGCGAAAAGCTGCTATTGCGCAAACACGACAAATATAAGGAGATTCAGCGATGATGGTTACGAACACGGAAACGATCCCCGGGAAAAAAATCGTTAAAGTGTTGGGACTTGTACGGGGCAATACCATCCGCGCCCGGCACTTAGGAAAGGATATTCTGGCGGTCTTCAAAAATATTCTGGGGGGTGAAATCGAAGAGTACACCAAACTGCTGGCCGAATCCCGGGAACAGTCCATCGACCGCTTGGTTGCCGAGGCCGAGGCGCTGGGGGGCAACGCAGTGGTCAACGTGCGCTTTTCCACCTCTTACATCATGGCCAACGCCGCGGAGATCCTGGTCTATGGGACTGCGGTGGTGGTGGAGTGATTGGGAAAGCAGGAGCAGGGGGCAGAA
The DNA here is from genome assembly GCA_011526015.1 of Deltaproteobacteria bacterium. Taxonomy (GTDB): domain Bacteria; phylum Calditrichota; class Calditrichia; order RBG-13-44-9; family J075; genus JABWBP01. The sequence goes on from WYBG01000497.1 coordinate 18,074, forward strand.
AGCAAGAGTATTGCCTACTGCCTACTTGCCTATGGCGAAGCCACCGCTTACGCGGCTACCTACTTGCCTACTGAAACCAGCAGTTCAATTGAGCTTTACGATCTGCCCCAGGCTGACCTTCAGCAAGGTCAACTTGCTGTTCACCCGCGGGGTGGTGGAAAAATCAATGTTTTCCAAAATGCCCTGGTACGGCTCGGTATTCTCCAGGCTGTTGCGAAGCTGCTCCGTGGTCATCCCGGGGCGGTAATTGGAGAGCAGCCACTTCATCACGTCGTAGCCTAACAGGTGGTAAAGCTCCGGGGTCGCTTTCATTTCGGTGCGGAAGCGGTTCATAAATACCCGGTAATCGGAAGCGTTGGGATCGAAATACCCCGCGGTGATGTACACCATGCCGTCGAGGTGATCTTTGAATTTCCGCAGCTGCGCCGAATCGTTCCAGCCCTCGTTGCCTAACAGGGTCGCGCGAATGTTATTGAAGGCAAACTGCGGCGCGATGTACTGGATGAACTGGGAAGAACGGATCACCACCAGCACCGCGTCGATGCCCGCGGCGGGAAAATCCGCGGAATCCGGGCGCACCCCCACGGCGTTGGGCTGGTACAACGAATCGGTGTAGGCGCGATAGCGGGATTTGACCTGGTTAGGGGTAAGGTTGGGGAATTTGCGCATCATGGAATCGGAGAAAGCTAAGTAATGCGACTCCCGCCAGATGGCCCGGAACTGCCGGGAAAAATCCTGGGTGGATTCGTAATACCATTGCGTGGTGATCACCTCTCCCCCGCCGGCCTGCACCTCTTCCACAAAATTCTGCACAAAGGTTTCCCCGTAATCATTTACCGGGGCGAGCACCGCCACCCGGCGGGCGCCCATCTCCGCGGCGGCGTAATTGCCTAAGAAGCGCCCCTTGGTGCGGGCGTCGGGGTTGATCTGGAAGGTGTAGGGGCTGAGTTCGGTCAAACCGGTCTGGGAGCTTAAGGGAACGATGTAGGGGCGTTTTTCATAGCGGGAGATCACCGCTAAGCTGGCGCACTGGTCGGAATCCACCGGGCCGAGCAGGCACAGGGGATCGGAGTCCACCAGCACCCGGGTGGCGGCGGAGACCGCGCCGATGACCGACGGTTCGATCTCCACGGTCTGCAATTCCACCCGGTCGTTGGGATTGCGAAGCTGGTATTCCAACAGGGCGTAGCGCATTCCCAACTCCAGGTCGGCAGCGATGGGTTTGGTTTCCGGGTCCAGGGTCTTCAGGTAAACGAAGCCGTTGCGCGAGGCGGAGACCGCCGCGGGAGTTCCTAACAGTTTGCGGGCCTCATCGGCGTAGAAATGGTTGGGCTGGTCGCGCAGGAAGGTGCGGAGCAGGTTCTGCGCTTCCTCGCTGCTTCCCTGTTCCATCATCTTTTTGGCCAGCACGATGGTGACCAGGCCCTGGAATACGTTATCGGGGTATTTGCGCTGCAAATCTTCGATCTGCCGGCGGGTTAGAAAATGCTCCATGGTTTTGTAAATATACTCTCCGCTGGTGCGTTTCAGGCGGGGGTCTTTGCTGTGCTGGATCACCCAGAGCCACTCCTCCACCGACCCGTTATAATTCCGCTGCTTGAAGAAAATATTGCCCAGCAGGTGGTGCACGTCGTCCAGGTAGGCGCTGTCGGTATGTTTGCTGAAGAAGTAGCGGCAGACCACTTCCGCTTTGGAATAATCGCTGAGTTTGTAGTAGGATTTTCCTAACATCAGGCGGGTGGCGGTGGTGAGGCGGCCGTTGGAGTAATTCTGCAGCATTTGCAGGAAAATGATCTCCGCTTCCGGGTACTTTCCCTGTTGGTAAGCATTCAGGGCGCGGTCGAAGTTTTCCTGCTCGGACTGCGCCCGGGCGGTCAGCAGCATTCCCGGCAGCAGGCATAAGCACAGGACCAGATAGAGCTTTTTCAAACGCTTCTCCTTCGTCATTTCTGCGTACTCAATTGACATACCCTGCCGGGCAGGGCAATTCTCTCGACAGGTGAGCGGCAGGGGGCTAAAAATATAAGTCTTGGGAAAACAAATGTCAACCGGGGAGAATATTGGGCAGCGTTGAAGAATATGCCTCATTCAAACTTCGAATAAAAGCCTGCTGAGGATATTTAATAAACAGCGATCATTTGATAGGCGTAATTTTCCTATTCCCCCGCGGAGGGGGATTTTGTGATTTCC
>WYBG01000498.1 GCA_011526015.1 Deltaproteobacteria bacterium
AGATCGAAGGCGGGATCAGGGGTTTCCACCCGCGTCTGCCCGGTTAATTCTTTCCAGAAGGCTTTCACCTTCTCCAATTCGGCGCGGGCGGCGGATTCATCAGCATATTTGCGGATCATCGGGGCAGCCTGCTCCGCAAAATCCGTCCCGGCCTGTTTGTCGATCTGGCCGAGCAGGAAAATCACGGTTTTTTCTTCCCCCGGGGCAAGGGAAACATTCGCCGCCAGGGAGGCGGCGGGATCCTCGAAGCGCCCGGAAGATCGGCTGAATTCACCCTTGCGAATGCCTTTGGGGTTGTGATACCCGCCGTGGCGGCCGATCAGCGCGTCTTTGGAGGTATCCCAACCGGCCGGCGTTTCACCGAGGGCGTGGAAACCGATGTAGGGCCAGTCGGTATTCCAGTGGCCGCGCTCCGTGGGCACTTCCCAGAGCACTTTGGCGGCGATGATCGCGTTCAACCCGGGGCTGTAGTGGGTGTCGATGAACAGTTTGTGGAATTCCCGGTGGTTATCCGGGGCGGCGCCGAGGTTCCACTCGAAATAGGAGGCTAATTGAAGCCGCCGCGTTTGCGAGCCGCGATTGCGCAGGGCGACGATCCAGATTTCCACCGGGTCGTCTTTAGCGGCAAAGAGAGTCCACTCGCTTTCCAGGTCGCCGAATTTCTGAAAGAAGGTAGAATAACCGAGGCCGTGGCGCGCTTCGTAGGCGTCGTAAGAGGACTGCATCGGCTGATAGGCCAGCGAGCGCAGCGTTCCGGTATCGAGATCCCGCAAGTAAAGCCACTTGCCCCAGTCATCCCTGATCAAATCCTGGTTCCAGCCCGTCAGCCGGTTCATATTGGTATGGGTGCGCCAGGTAAACCCGCCCCCGGCCTGGCTGACGGCCAGGCCGAAATCCCCGTTGCAGATGATGTTGCTCCAGGGCCGGGGTGTATTGGGATTGGTGATGATGAATTCGTATCCGTCAGTGGAAAAATGCCCGTAGTTGTTAGAAAAAAGTCCTGTCTCGGGTTCTTTCAAGAATGTTTTCTCCATTTTAATTTTGTGTTCAGGTGTTCAAGTGTCCAGATACTCCGATGTTCAAGAACTAAGAACCTCTTTTACCCAACCACTTGAACACATTAACACCTGAGCACTTTCAAAACCGGAAACCCAGGGTAAACCGCTGGGCATTCTCCAGTCGTCCGTAATCCGCCCAGGCGTAGTCCAGGGCGAATTTGTAATCCGAAACCCCGAACAACAGCCCTGCCCCCAGGGTCAAACCGCCTTCCAGGTCTTCCAGCAACAGATCGCGGTAGCCGCCGCGCAGGAAAAGAGTTTTGAGGAGCTGCCATTCCGCCCCCAGCCTCAGGCTTTCGCTGTTATCGTTGGGATGCAGCGCGTCCACCGCCAGGATGATAGTGTTGTTCTCGTTGAATTGGAACGGGTAGGCAAGCCCCACCCGGAATGAGGTAGGGAGGGGAAAATCGCCGGCGCGCAATTCCGCGGGAATTTGATCGTTGTCCCCATATTTGTCGGGATCAAAATCGTAGTCCACATAGAAATCCCGGCCATTGAATCCGCTGCGGGGACCGAAATTCTGCAAACTGGCGCCCAGGATAGGCCCATTTTCGTAAAATTGATATTGCACCCCCAGGTTCAATGCGAAACCGTCCGCGCTGCTGTGCCAGATGGTTTCCCGGAAATAGTTCACCTGCACCCCTACGGACACGCGGTTAGTCATCATCAAACCGTAGCCCACTCCCAGGGCAAAATTGGTGACGTTGTAGCGCTCCCCGGTCCCCAGGGGCTGCTCCACGGTGCGCACGTCTATTTCCCCGGAATTCAGGGAAATGGTATGCACCATAAAGCTTCCCAATTTGCTGATAGGAATACCCACCACCAGGTAATTATAATTGATGTCTGCCAGCCACTCGCTGTGGGTGAACTGCACTTGTTTATTGGGCAGGTGTCCCAGGCTGGCAGGGTTATAAAAGGCGGAGATCGCTTCGCCCCACAGGGAGGCGCTGGCGTTTCCCATCGCGGCATTGCGGCCGCCCGGCTCGATTTTCAAGAACTGGCCGATAGTAGTGCCCACTTTGGATTGCCCAAACAGGGGAAAGGATACGACGGCCAGCAGCGCAATGGTTATGAAGAAATTGTTGCAGAGTTGGGTTCGATAGTGTCTCATCTTAACCTCACCGGTAAAAAGGATTAAGGTTAAAGGATTAAGGATTAAAAGTTCTGGGTCTGGTTTTTTTGACAATGGTGGTGAAAATAGCGATAAACTCCTTCGATTCCCGGGTTAAGCGGTTTAAGGTTTCACTGTCATCGATCTCCGCAGCTTTGATCAATCGCAGCCAGAAGTTGGCCTCGCGGCTCTCTTTCAATACGATTGCACATTTGCTGCTGAAATCTTCTTTAGAAATAGCTCCCTGGGCCTCTTCGTAGTTTGCCCCGGCCGAGGTTCCGGCTTTGAATAATTGCCGTTGAAGGTCCCTCACTTCCCCGGCGTTTGGCAGCGTCTTCAAGTATTTGATCAAATCTACCGCAAACTGAAATAAACGCCCCGCTAAATCCTGCCCATATTGCTGCCCCGCTTCTTTTACAGTCCATTTCTCCTCCCCATCCCTGACAATCCGGTAAGTTGCTTTTTCTTTACCCTTCATCCTTCATCCTTCATCCCTTATCCATTATCCTTATTTGAGAATGGCGAATTTCCCGATATAGGACTCGAAATCGGGCGCTTCCACCTGGAAAATGTACAATCCCGGGGCGATCTCTAAATTATCCTTGCTGCGCAAGTCCCAGGGCAGGTAGCCTTCGGTAATGGCGCCGCTGTGTTGCAGGGTTTTTACCAATTCCCCGTTTATGGTGAAAATACGAATGGTGCAGTTATTGGGCAGGCTGCGGAACTCGATGCGCCGTTCTCCCCGGCCGGATACCGCAAATCGCTGCGGCTCGAAGCTGGCCGCTCCCAGGTAGGGATTGGGCACCACGTAGGGTTTGTCGGTCATGGCGCGGGCCGCTTCCGCGCTCAGGTATTGCCCCACGGTTTTGAACCGGAAGGCGTCTTCGGTGGTGAAGGGCAGGCGCAGCTTCAACTCGTACACGTCGCCTAAGGTGGGCACCTGGATGGGAGCCCCTTGCAGTCCGGTGGTATCGATGCTGACGCTCCAGGTAACTTTTCGCGCGTGAGGTTTTTCCGCGGTGGCGGTAACGATCTCGATTTTATCGTCGGGATTGCTGAGGGTATTATCGTTATCCGTATCGCTGAAGCGGAATTTCATTTTGAGATCGCCTTCCTGCGTTTTGGCGATCACAGTAAATTTTACCGGCCTGGGCGGAAAAATGGAGAAGCCCAGCGAAGTGTCGATGATCTGGTCGCTGAAAATTATTTCGAGGTTTTCCGGGTAGCCGGGCCGTCGCAGGTTAATGTCGAAGCGGATGGTATCGCCCGGCTCGGTAAGGCCCACGTAACGCGCTTTCAAATTGGTATTGGTCGCGCTTGCGGGAGTGAAACCGCTGCTGACGGTATCGATTTCCATGGTCTTCAAGGTTTTCACGATGGGCAACACCCCTCCGCCCACCGGGCCGCGCCCTTCGCCGTCGAAATCCTTGCCGTATAGGAAGAGGGTATCGTCGCTGCTGACGTCGAATAACCCGTAATGGGTGGCGTGAACGCTGTCTTCCGGGCTGAAGAAGCGCAGCTCAAAGGTATGATCGTTCGGCACCATGGCCGGGTTCACCACCTGCACCGAGACGTTGCCCATCCCCGCCCCGGCAATACGCTCCACCGCCCCGGTCTCCGCGGAGGTGTAGCCCCGCGCCGGGGGGTTTGGGCGCACTTCCACCACATTGGGCGGCAGAATGGTTCCGCCGCGCAGGGTGCGGCTGACCGTAATCGCGTTTTCCGAGGGATAGATTTCCAGGGAATCCGATCCCCGGTCATAGGCGCACACCGCGTAGTAGTAAAGCTGGCCGTTGGTAACGTCGCGGTCGGTATAGGTATGCATCAGGCCGCTGTTATCGCCCAGGAAATAAGCTACCCCTTCCACGGTGGTGGTGGTGAATCCTTCGATTTCGTTCACCAGGTCGAACTGGGCAATGGCCTTCCCGTTGCCGATCGGTCCGCTGCCGGTGGCGGTGTAGATCACTTTCGGGTCCAGAAATGTGGGATCGGTGCTGCGGTAAACCCGGTACCCTTCAAAGTCGTTGGTATTGGTGACCGGGTCATAGGCGCGCTCGGCGCGGTCGTCCCAGGTAAGGGTTACGAATCCATCCCCGGTAAACGCCTCAACCCGGGGCGCCGGGGGCGGTACCGCAAATTGATAATTGGATTTATAAATCTGGTTGACCACTTTCACGGTGTTTTTCAACTCCCGGAGGTTCTGCCCGAATGCCAGCGCCAGGCTGAAGCGTTCCGTCTTCCCCGCGGGCAGTTTGAAGGGGCCGGAGGCGAACAAAAACCCGATGTTATAATTTAGCGCCACCGAATCCCCGAAGGAGGTGTCGGAAGTGAAGAAATCCCACAATCTTTGCGGCCACTGTTTCCCGTCGTCGAAAAAGACTATCTGATCCACTACCGTGGAGGGATTTCCCACCCCGGGGCGGATGCGGTTCATCTTGAAGCCGGTCAACCCGATCTGGTCGGATTCATCCACGTCGGTTCTGTCGAAGTTGGGTTCCCCGCGGGTGGGGATGCCGTCGCGCTCGCCGGTGTCGCCGGTGTCGAATACCCCGTCAGCCCCGGTGTCATCGAATTCCGCAATCCAGTCCATGTCTTCATCGCCGGTCCACCAAAACCCCTGGCGATAAGCCGGGCGCTGCACGATGGGGCCATGGAAGGTTTCGAATTTTGCCAAATCGTAATTGGCTTGCGCCCAGGCAATAATATTTTCCTGCCCTTCGATGAGCTGGCCGGGGCCGCCGTCGCGCACTTCATCGATGATGCCGTCGTCGTCATTGTCGATGCCGTCGAAGGGATTGCCGGGGGTTTCCAGGTAGGAGTAGCCGAGGTAGCCGGTGGGACCCTGCACCCCGTTTCCAAACGCGTCATAGGTATAGACCAGGTTGATCCCGATCTCTTTATCCCAGTAAGCATTATCGTCGTCGGATTCCGGGATGCCGTCCAGCCCGATGGCTGACCCCCCCACCCCGGAGTCCATGTACAGTCCGAAAATAATGTTATCGTCGTAGTCGGTAGTGCTCTCATTGGTAATCTCGTAATGCCAGAAGATCACGTTGCCGGCCTGGGGATTGGCCCACTGGAAGCCCCGCTGTTCAACCCGCAGCCCCAGCCCGCGGCGGCGTTGCAGGGGGTCCTGCCCGGCGTCGCGGTTGTCCGGGAAGTAGTTCCAGGCGTCGTAATACTGGTCGTCATAGACCACGTAGCTTTCCTGGTCGGCGGCCGGCGCTTTGCCAAAATAGCCGTTCCAGGAACCCGGCCAGCCGGGGTCGTCGGGATCGTTGACCTTATCGATCCACTCATAAGGCCAGGTGCGGGGATCGTTGCTGATGGCCGGGGAGAGAGCCAGGTTAACATTGGGGTCCTGCTGGAAATATCCCGGCCGGGGTTCAAAGCGCATGACGCGGTTGAACCAGGGGCTGCTGCCCTGGCGCTCCCGGTAGCCGGTTTCCATGATGTAGGCGGTTTGCCCGTTCTCCTGGGTAACTTTGGCCAGCACAAAGGGGGTGGTGCCGTCGCTGTAATTTTCTCCCGAGCCTTTGGGGATTTCCACGGAATGGAAGACGCTCAAATCCACGTTGAGCGGATCATCCGGGTAGTTGCCGACCATGCCGATATTATAGAATAAAGTGCGGATGTTGTTGGCGTCATGCAGCCCTTCCCGCTCATAATCTTTGTGTCCCCGAAGCTCGAACGGCACCAGTGGTTGCAATTGCGCCCGCAGGCCGCTGACAAATGCCCCGGTCAATACCAACAGGAGCAGGGAAATGAGAAGAGGGATGTTCGGATAATGTTTATTAGCCATGATTCAGCTACCTTTTTTTATGATCTAAAATGATGCCATTTTAGAGTCCCAGGAACGATAACCCGATTTCCACCCGCCGGGGGGGATAAAACCGGCTGGGATCGATCAACTGCGCCTGGTTGATGGACGGGAACTGGGTATAATCCGGCGAACCGGTAGTGGCAAACACGAATCCGTTCACATAATGGGTGTTAAAGAGGTTGAATACCCGGATAAAAGCTCCCAACTGGGCAAATTTGATTTTGAAAAACTTTTCCGCCCGCAGATCCGCCAGGATGAAGCTGGATTTCCGCCCGGAATTGGTTTCCAAATCCGCCCCGAAGCCGGAACCGATTTGCGGAGTGTAGGGCTGCCCGCTGCCTAATTTCAAAATAGCGCTGAGGGAGTAATTTCCCGGTTTTGCCAATACCGCGGTGGCGTTGAGGGTATGGAGCTGGTCCCAGTCAAAAGGAATGTCGCGCGGGCGGGGATCTTGGCCGCCTTCCGCGCGGGTGGCAGTTTCCCGGGGATTGCTGGAATTCCCCCGGGCGACTTGCAGGGTATAATCCACGGTGGTACTGATCAGGCCAACCGGTCGCTGGTCCAGCGAGACGGTGAATCCGTAAATATTTCCAAAGTCCACGTTGGTAAAGCGGGCATAATCCGCCACGTTATAGGTGGTCACAAATTCCACCCCTAACAAGTCGCGGATATCCTTGGAGAAAAGGGTGATCTCCAGTCCCACGTAATCGGTCACCGCCTGTTTGAAGCCGAATTCGTACTGGATGGTCTTCTCCGGGCCCAGGTCCGGGTTCCCCATCACCCCGTAATCGATGGAATTAGCCTGCAATTCGTTGAGCACCGAATAATCCGCATTGCTGTAAAGATTGGCAAGGCCCGGCATTTGCGAAAAGTGGCCGTAGGAGAAATACAAGGAAGAGGTAGATGAGAGGGGATAGCTGAATCCGATGCGCGGGGAAAGCGAGGATTTGACGGTGGTGCTCTGCGGAAGCGATTCCGGCGCGCCCTGGATGGCGTTGGCGGGGTTCCGCAAATCGCTGGGCACCGTGGCCCGGGCGTCGAAATAATCGTAGCGCAGACCCGCTCGTAAAACAAAGTCTCCCCATTCCACGCGGTCTTGAAGATAGAGCGCTCCCTGGCGGGGTTTGTAGGTTTGAACCCCCGGCTCCCCGGGGATGCTCTCCCGCGGCAGCAGCACCTGCACCCCGTTCACCGTGGTGGGGCGGATGTATCCGGGGCTGCCAAAGGTTACTTCCGATACCTGCGCTTCGATGCCGGTTTCGAGCAGGTGGTTGCGGGTTGCCTGCAAAGTAAAATCCCCCTTGAAAATACCGGAATTGGTTTCCTGTTTGAACCTTCCCAGGTCAACCCCCTGGATCACCGCGCCGTATGCGAAGTTGGGATCCCCTTTCGGCTCCCCCGCTTCCAGGTATCGCGGATCGTATAAATCTTCATAAGTGAAATCGGTGTAATCGAAGTAATTCTGGCGCAGGTTAAGCCTGTAGAACATTTTATCCGAAAGGGTGTGAGTCCAGTCCAAACCGTGCGAAACCGAAAAGGTGGTTTGGGTTTTTATACCATCGGGGTTCAGATAAAAGCTATGGTTGTAGTTCTGGCCTTCGATATCGTTCAGAATTGCCTGGTAACTGATCTGGATGTTTTTGATAGCGCGGTTGGTCAGTTTGAATTGCCCGCTCCACTCCTCGTTCCACTGCATATTGACTTCTGCCCCGTCTCCGGTGGGATAAAATTGGCCGGTCTCAAAATTGTTTTCATCGGTGGGCTGGAAAATCCTTACCCCGTATAGATACCCGTCATTCATAAACCGGCGGCCGCTGATCAAAAAGGTCGTTTTCGGAAGCGGCAATGGCCCGCTGAGGGTGACCTGGTAGTTTTGAATCCGGGAAGGATTGTACTCATCATTGTTAGGGTAGCGATCGGTGTCCGTGGTATAGTAATCTCCGCCATAGATTTCGCCGCTCCACTCAAACCGCTCCGAGCCGGATCTCAGCACCGTGTTTACCACCCCGGACATCGCCTGGCCGTATTTGGCGTCGAAAGTTCCGCTGATGACCTGCACCTCTTCGATCACCGAGCGGTCCAAACGCAGGGTGGAGGTATTATCGTAAGGATTGTTGACCGAAACCCCGTCCACCTGGTACTGTACTTCTCCCAAACGACCCCCGCGGAAGTGCCCGTCCACCACCCCGGCTTGCAGGTTGACGATTTCATCCAGGGTTTGCACCGGCAACATGCGGATTTCCTGGGAATTCACCGAGGCGATGGAGCTGGTGAGGTTGAATTCCACCAGCGGCTTCTGGGCGGTCACCACCACCTCTTCGCCGGCAACGGCTTCCTGGGCCAGCACCGCGTCGATGCGGGTGGTTTTATCCGCCGAGACCCGCACATTTTCCACCACCTTGGTCTGGTAGCCGATGTAGAAGAAGCGCATGGTGTAGGTAGCGGAGCGCACGTTCAAGATGACGTAGAACCCGTCTATATCGGTGGCGGCGCCCAATTCGGTATCATCTAGAACGATATTGACCCCGATCAGCGGTTCGCCGTTGCTGTCTTTTACCTGACCGGAGATCTTCCCGGTGGTTTGGGCGGATAGGGGGAAAGCGATTGTCAGGAGGAAAAGAAGGCTAAACCGAACGATGAATCCCAATCCTTTTGCAAAACCGAAGTGAAATTGATCGTTGTAGCTACACATCAATCCACCGCTCCTCTAAGTGTTGTCTCAAGGAAATTGGCAGCAGGCCGGGGAATACCCGGGCCTGCTGCCGGAAATTGATTGAATGGCGGGTACTTAACGGATCAGAACCATTTTCGCCACGTTGCTATCCAGCGATTTGCCGGTAGCGGGGCTGTTGACCCGGATTTTGTAGAAATAAATTCCGGAGGAGAGGTTCCGGGCGTCGAAACTCAAATCATGGGTTCCGGCGGCCTGGCTGACTGCGTTTACACTGGCGATCTCCTGGCCTAACACGTTGAAAACCGACATTTCCACGTTGCCGGCAAAGGGAAGGGTGTAGCGAATGGTGGTGTTCGGGTTGAAAGGATTGGGATAGTTGCCGAGCAGTTCGATGGTGTTGGGCAGAGTCGCGAGCGGTTTATCGCCGATCCCGACCAGCATTTCCGGATTCATGACCGCCCAGGGCACTGCCGGGCCGCCGTCATGCTCGCGGAAGAACCAGGTGCGGGTTCCGTAATCGCTGAGGGGGTCTTCGAATGAATCCCCGTCCATCAGCATTACCCCGAAGAACAGCAGCTTGTCGCCCAGGTCCGAGGGATAGCCGAGATAGGTGAGGTCAATTTTCATTTCCACGACAAACCCTTCGTCCACGTCGGTATTGTTGTTACAGGTGGTGTTGGGCTTCAGGGCCAGGGCGTACTGGGTGCTGCTGGAATCGAGCATGGTAACCAGGTAATCCAGGGCCACCGGCTGGCAGGTGCCGTCGAGGCTGGCGGTTAGCGCCCGCATGAACATAATATTGTCATCGTTCGTTGCGCCGCGGTCGCCGATAATGATGCGCACCCCGTCGCGGCGGTCATATTCATTGGTGCCCTGCACTAACAGGTCGCGCACGTCCGCCGCAAAATAGAGATAGTGCTCCCGGAAGAACATCTTGATGGTCGCGTCGCCGCCGTTCAACACCGGGGGACGGGGATTGCCGCCTAATTCCGGCTGGAATTGGCCGCTGCGATAGGGCCCGATACCGGGATAGCTATTGCGAACAGTTGCATCATCCCATTTGATATCAAAGCTATAGACTTCCGTCTGCGACCAGACCGCATCGTTCAAAACCCCGTCGATTTGCGGTTCAGGCATCTGGATAGCGTTGGGCAGAACCACGTCCGGTTCGAAATCCGGCAGCGCCCCGGAGTTGATGGTCACATTCGGATGGACATACACGCGGCCGGCATTGTTCGCATCGGCGTTGCCCCAGGGGTTCTGCCACCAGGTTCTCATGCTGGCGATTCTCCCGGGAACCCCGGAGAAGACCCAGTCCCCATCCCAGATGGAGAAGTTGAATTCGATGACATCGCCGTTGGGATCGGAAGGATTATATCCTAACAGGCTGACGTCAAAGCGCATCTCCACGGTCCAGCGCACGTCGGGGGTGGCATCATCGTTGGAAATCCCGTCCACCACGGTGCGGGCATCCCACGCCGCCCGCTGTTCCGGGGTTCGAGTGGTGTCATCAAAATTACCGTAACGGCCGATAAAACGGGGCGGGGCGCCGGGAGCAATCAAGGAGTCGATATTGACATACCACCAGGTGTAGAAATATTCCACTGCCGGGGTGGGCCGGTTGGCGCTGGCGCGGTCGCGGAGGTTCATCAGGAGGCCGTCCCAGCGCGCCCAATCCGCGATGCCGCCTACCGAGGAGTCGGGAATGTCGAACCCAACCCAGAGATAGTTGCCATCGACCAGGAATTTCACCGTGGCGTTAGTGCCATCGAAGATCACTTCCGGCTGGAATTCCGGGCGCCAGCCGCTGGTGGGTAAACCGGCGCTCTGGCCATAGACGATCTGTATTTCTTCCGCGGCGGCCCAGGCCGGTTCATTTAATACCCCATCCATGGTAATCGTAGCGCCGGCTACG
>WYBG01000006.1 GCA_011526015.1 Deltaproteobacteria bacterium
ACCAGCCGCCCGTCCCCGGTGGGGAGCATTTTTTCCATCACCAGCACCTTCTTCTCCCGGAAAATTTTCCAGCGCTCCCGGAAGGCCTTCTCTTTCATGGCCGGGAACAGTTCGTACAATTTTTTGCCGATGAATTCTTCCGGAGTGTAGCCGTAACGGCAGATGGCCTGGTTGATGCGGTGGATACGCCCGTCGGCGTCGCTCCACACCACCACGTCGGGCGCGGTTTCGATGGTAAAGTGGGAAAGTCTTAAGGTTCTTTCGTGGCCGTGATCGGATGTTCGCATTTTTCGTATTCCGTATTACGTATTGCGTATTGCGTAATGCGTAACACGTAAAACGTAATGCGTAAACTACGGAATACGCAATACGGAATACGAATTACGTTTTACGCATTCCCCCCTCTAAATCTTCGCCGCCAGGGAAACCTGGAAATACTGCTTCTTCAGCAGGTAGTATTGAAATCCGCTGTTATCCAGAATGTTATACCCCGCGGCCTGGAGGTTGAGCCGCACCCGCCCCACCCGGAAGCGGTAACCGAGGGAAAGGTCGATATCGAAAAAAGGCTCCAAAAGAGAGGTGCTGATTTCCCCGGTAAATTCATTCAGAATGACCGCGGTGCTCTGCCCTTCATAGAAAAAAGTGGCTGAAAAATAGCCTCCCCAGTCGCCGGAATAAAGGGTTTGCAGGCTGAACATGCTCTCCGGCTTGAAGGGGTACAGGGAAGGGTATTCGATATCCAGCAGCGTGGCGGCGGCGATCAAATCCCAATCGCGGGCGATTTTGTTGAGCGCAATGGAGCCTTCCAGCCCTTTGGTGACGTTGCGCCCGATCTGCGACTGCTCGAACTGCTGAACGCCAAAGCCGGGAAGCCAGACCAATTTGTTGAACACCACGTTGCGAAACACCGCCAGCTTGAAATCCACGTCGCGCAACGCTTCCGATGCGGGATCGTAGTTTACCACCACCCCGATTTCCCCGGCGTTGCTCTCTTCCGGCCGCAGGCGCACCAGCAGGGTATCCGCGCCAGTGATGTCGGTGAGAGCGTTGCGGGCGTTTTCCAGCAAGGTCTGGAATTTGATATTTTTACCGTAATTGAGGTAGGGAGAGAAGGTCCAGCGGGTCTTTTCGACGTCCACCTGGATGCCCACCGTGGGGGCGAGGTAGTTATCCCCGGTAACCACGTAGTCGTCCCTCATTCCGAAATGGGTTTTCCAGGTAATGTCGGAGCGGTTTTGGAATTGATTGCTGAATGCCGCCACCCCCGCGGCGCTGAAGCGGTTCTCGTACAGCAGCGCGTTGTAAATCGAGTAATTCTGGCCGCCCAGGGTTTGCCGGATGTCGGTTTCTACCTCGTCGTGGAAATATTCGCCTAATAGCTGCACTTCATTGGCGAGGCCGAAATCGAATTTTTTGGTCAGCCGGGCGTTCATCCGGCGGGACTCGAAAGCGTTGACGAAACGGTCGCTTCCACCCTCGCGAACCCGGTCGCGCCGGATTTCGTCATCTCCCAACAGGTAATTAAGGCGCATATCCATATTATTGACCCCCAACAGGTTGCCGGTATATGCGCCGGAAAGGAGATAATTCTTGCGGAAATTTTTCAGGGGCTGGTTATCTGCGGATAGCTTCTCATAGTCCAGCAAATACCCGTAAAAACGGGCGCTCCATTCTCCCCTCCCGGTATAATAATTCAAGGCAAGGTTATGATTCTGCTTGCTGGATTCGATGTTCTGGTTTTCCGTTTTCCCGGAGTCGGCAAATTCCCCGGGGAAATACTCGATTCCCGGCTCGATGCCGCTGTACTGCCCGAAATAATTGACCACCAATCTCCGGGAAATGGGAAAGTTCACATCGGCGATGTAATATTGGGTATTGAAACTGCCCTGCTTGGTTTTGAGGAGCAGGCTGCGCTCCAGGCTTTTTTGGGTGGTGACATTGACCACCCCGCCGAACGCGCCGCTGCCTAACAGGGTTAAATTCGCCCCCTTCAACACTTCCATTTTTTCGATATTTTCCGTGGGGATTACGGAAAGATCCGCGGCGTTCTCCTCGCCCAGGCTGTTGATCAGGATGCCGTCCACGTACACGTTCACCTCCCCGGCGTTGCTGCCGCGGATTTGAATGCGCCGCCCGGTCAGGTCGTTGCCTTCCACCCGCACCGAGGGGATGGTTTTGAAGAGGTCGCTGATCTCGCTGCTGCCGCGAATTTCAATAGTCTGGAAATCGACCACGTCGCGGGCGTGGGGAATTTCCTGCTGCACCAGGTCGATGCGCTCTCCCCGCACCAGCACCGAATCCGGCAGCTCGATACTGACCGGCTGCAGCTCGATGCGCGAGCGGTTCTTGAAATCCTTCAGCGCGACGCGGTACTCCCGGTAACCCACAAAACCGACCACCAGGGTGTCATTCTCCTGAATCGTTTTCAGAATCAGGCCGAAATAGCCGTCAGCGTCGGAGATAGTTCCCACCTGGGAGCGCACTAAATAAATATCCGCGCCTTTGAGGGGAGAGCGGGTCGCGGCGTCGGTCACCTGGCCGCTCAGCCGCACCTGTTCCGCCTCCTGGGAGACGCCAACGCTAACCAGGAAAAAGCACCAGAAGAAAACGCCCCATGAAATGAAGGGTTGGAATTTCATGATACTGCATTCCCGGATTTAGTGGATATACACGCTCAGGGTGACCGGAATGCAACCCCGGCTATGAAGCTGTTGCAGTTTCGCCTTGGGAGTCTTAAAGTTTGTCATTCCCGCATGTTTTAAGCGGGAATCTATGACTTTGTTTCTGTGGATTCCCGATAAAACTTGTGCCCGCATGTATTAAGCGGGTAGCATTCGGGAATGACAATCTGCACCAGCCTCATTGCCGGAGTTGCACTCCGCTGGGCAAATTCTGCCCGAAGGATAATATAAAGAGCGCGTAGCGTAAGCGCAATCCCCTGAATGGGGCAATTTTATTCGGCTTCCTTTTTGCGGATCATGGGCACAAAGCGCACCGGGATTTTGCGGAACTGTTCCACCCGCTGGCCGGTATGGAGCAGGAACACCAGGTCTTGTTGGTCTTCCCCCACGGGGACGATCATCCGCCCGCCGGGAGCGAGTTGTTCGATGAGCAGGGGAGGGATTTCCAGGGGCGCAGCGGAGACGATGATGGCGTCGAAGGGCGCTTCTTCCGGCCAGCCTTTGTAGCCGTCGCCGGTGCGGAATTCGACCGATTTATATCCTAATTGGGTAATAATTTTTTTGGCCTGGCGAGCCAGTTGGGGAACGATTTCGATGCTAAACACCCGGCGGGCCAGTTCCGCCAGCACGGCAGTCTGGTATCCTGAGCCGCTGCCGATCTCCAGCACTCTTTCGGTACCGTTCAATTGTAGCTGGTCCACCATGTAAGCCACGATGTAGGGCTGGGAAATGGTCTGGTTCATGCCGATCGGCAGCGGTTCGTCGCTGTAGGCCTGGAGTTGAAAGCGGGCCGGCACAAAGAGATGCCGGGGCACTTTTTCCAGCGCCGCCAGCACCCGCTCATCCCTGATTCCCCGCCGCCGGATCTGCGAAGCCACCATTATTTGGCGCTTTTCGGCAAATTCATTTTCCCCGTTCTGGCTTTTCAGTTCGTCTTGCCCCATAGCGGCTCGGTTCCTCGTGATTTTCGCACGGCGCATCGTGCATAGTGCAAAGCGCAGAGAAGACACAAATACCTTTACTCACATTTCACTCTGCACCTTTCATTTTTGCACTTTTCACTTTTCGGTAGTCTCCCTATCGAGTGTTGCTGGTCTAAATTACCTTGTTTCTACCATGGAAACTGTCCAAAATCGCAGAAAATTGGTCTAAAAATCGACTTTTTTCTCCTGGAATCCATTAGCAACACTC
>WYBG01000499.1 GCA_011526015.1 Deltaproteobacteria bacterium
CCCGAACGCTACCCGCTTAAAACATGCGGGCACAAGTTTAATCGGGCATCCATGAGGCCTGGCGGATATGGATTCCCGCTAAAGCTTGTCCCCGCAGGTATTAAGCGGGGAACATGCGGGAATGACAGTCGTTGAGTAGCAAAATCAAAAAGTGTACGGTAGAATGAGAGATAACATTTGGTTCTGCCCCCGGGGCAGGATAAATTTTAGCACGAAGTTTGTTTATTATTCGGTTGGGTGAGTGGTAGAGTGGTGAGTGATGAGTGATGAGTCTTGATTCTGATGTTACGCATTTTACCACAGAGACACGGAGAACACAGAGTTTGCTTAGTGTTTTTTGCTTCAGCGCAGTCTCAAGTGCAATAACTATTTGATTTCCTCTGTGCTCTCTGTGGCTCTGTGGTTAATTTATTTGACCTCGTAACATCAGTTAATTGTAAAGCAATATCTCGGTCCTCCTCAGCACTCACTTCTTACCACCCTGCCACTGTAATCGTTTACCCGGTTCTTTGAAGAGAAACGCGCATGAAGTTCATGAAATTTCACCTCAGTTATCGCCTGATCGTGGGGGCGCTGCTGCTAATTTCCCTGATCCTGGCGGGGGGCTTTATCATCATTGCCTACATTTACCGCCTCCAGGATACCACCACCCAGATCATGGCCAAGAGCGTGCAGAGCCTGAAGGCTGCCCAGGAGCTGGAAATCATCCTCTTCCACATGCGCGGCCTGACCTACACCTATATCCTGGATAAAAATCCCAAGTGGATTACCATGCTGGAGGAACGCGAGAAAGAATTCCTGGCCTCCCTGCACAAAGCGCGGGAAAGCGCCAATACCCCGGAAGAAACCAACCTGGTGCAGCAGATTACCGCCCTGTTCAACAACTACGAGCAGGATTTGAAGAACGCCCTGGCTTTTCAAAAACAGGGCCGGATTTCCAAAGCCAACGCCCTGCTGATCCACGCCGGGCGAGATTTGTTCGACACCATTTATGAAAAGTGCAAATCTTACATTGCGGCAAATGAAAATACCCGCAGCGTCTATGAGAAACGGCTGAACCGGATCAACTCCGCCATCCGCGACGCCATGATCGGCCTGGGCATCGGGGGAATCTTGCTGGGGAGCATCCTGGGATGGGTCATTTCCCGGATCATTCTGAATCCCATTTACGAATTGGTGCTAAAAGTGCGCGGCGCGGCGGAAAGCGACCTGGTGGAACATATCCGGATGTCCCCGGGCGAGGAATTGAAAGAGCTCGACCGGCATATTCATCGCCTCATCGAAGGCATCAACAAGGCCCAGGCGGACCTGGAGAAGAACCGCCGCCTGTTGGACCGTTCCGCGCGGCTGGCGGCGCTGGGGAAAATCGCCGCGGGCGTCGCCCACGAAATTCGCAATCCCCTTACCGCCATCAAAATGCTGATCTATCCCATGCAGGACGATCCCCAAAGTATCCAGAAAGAGGATATGGCGGTAATCGTCAAGGAAATCAACCGCATCGACGCCTTCATCCAGAATTTTCTGAAATTTGCCAGCCCCGGCGAACCCCGCTTCGAGCCGGTGAAGGTGAGTGAGGTGATCCGGGAAACCCTGCTCCTGTTAGGCCCGCGGCTGCGGCAGGGCAAAATCGAATTGGTGGAAAAACATGTGTCCGAATCGGAAACCATCTCCGCGGACGCCGGCCAGATCAAACAGGTATTGATGAACCTGGTGCTGAACGCCATCGATTCCATGCCCACCGGCGGGCAGCTGAAAATCGAGACCGGGAAAATAAACCTGACCGGAACCCCCAACGGCAGAGAATTATTGCAAATCCGCATCAGCGATACCGGCCACGGCATCTCCGAATCCATCAAGGATACCCTGTTCGACCCCTTTGTGAAAGGCAAGGGGGAGAGCGTGGGGTTGGGGTTGTCCATATCCAATCAGATTGTGGAACTCCACCGCGGCTGGATCGAGGCCGACAACAACCCCGGTGCGGGCGCAACCTTTACCGTTAACCTGCCCATGAATCAATAACAGGGGGGCAGGAGCCATCATCGAAAAGGATGAGGGATGAGGGTATGAGGTAAATAACTGATGTTACGCAGAGTATGCTCGTTCCAACGGTCTCCGTTGGCATGTGCTTCGCCATGCTCTGCATCGCGTAATGTTACTACTTGATGCAGAGCATCATCGGCGGTGTTCACCCCGACGGGTCGGGGTGAACGAGTAGCAACGGCGTAACATCAGATAAGACAATAAAGGGATAATCGCGATGAATAAAATCCTGGTGGTAGATGACGAAGAGAGCGTGCGCTATTCGTTCTCCAAATTGCTGCGGGCGCCGGATTACCAGGTGTCGGGAGTGCAGAACGGTTCCGAAGCATTGGAGAAGATAAAACAGGATCCCCCGGACCTGGTCATTCTCGATATCGAAATGCCGGGTATGTCCGGGTTGGAAGTGCTGCAACAGATCAAACACCTGGCGCCGCGGATTCCGGTGCTGATCATCACCGCCTACGGCTCCAGCGAACGAGTCATCACCGCCATGAAATACGGCGCGTACGAGTACCTGGAAAAACCCTTCGACGTCCCCCACATGCGCACCCTCATCGAAGAAGCCCTGGGGGTGGGGCGACTAATGAAAGAGGAGATCCGGGTTGACGCCGCCGTCACCGATTGGTCCGGCAACTACATTATCGGAAACAGCACGGCCATTAAAGAAGTGTATAAAATGATCGGGCGGGTTTCCGCCAGCGACGTGAATATCCTGTTAGTGGGAGAAAGCGGCACCGGCAAAGAACTGGTTGCCCACGCCATTCACCAGCACAGCAACCGGCTGGATAAACCCTTTTTGGCGGTGAATTGCGCCGCCATTCCCGATACCCTCCTGGAGAGCGAATTATTCGGATATGAAAAAGGAGCGTTTACCGGGGCGGTAAAACGCAAGTTCGGGAAATTCGAGCAAGCGCACCGGGGCACCCTGTTCCTGGATGAGATCGGGGACATGAACTCAGGAATCCAGGCGAAGCTGCTGCGGGTGCTGCAAGAAGGCACCTTCGAGCGCCTGGGCGGCTCGGAAACCCTGCACAGCGACGTGCGCATCATTGCCGCCACCAACAAAAACCTGGAAAAGGCCATCAGCCAGAGAGATTTCCGGGAAGATCTCTACTACCGCCTCAAAGTGATCACCATTACCCTGCCGCCGCTGCGAATGCGCAAGGAGGACATCCCCGAATTGCTGAATTTCTTTCTGGCCAAGCACCGCGCCCAGTTGAACAAGGCGGATATCTCCCTGGCCCCGGAAACCATGGACGCCCTGATCAAATACGATTGGCCGGGAAACGTGCGGGAGCTGGAAAACGTGCTGAAACGCGCGGTGCTGCTCTGCAAAGGCAATATTATTACCCCGGACATCGTGGCCGATGAGTTAACCGGGGAGCGCGGCGTTCCGGGAGAGGAGCGGGGCGAGCGCTTGCCCGCCTTCATTCCCGGCAACCTGGCGGAATACCAGGGCCGGCTTTATCAACACGTCATGGAAGAAGTGGAAAAGGAGTTGATCCTTGCCGCCCTGCAAGCGATGGAGGGAAACCAGGTCAAAACCGCCAAATTGTTAGGCATCTCCCGGGTGATGCTGCACGACCGCATCGAGAAGTACGGAATCAAATCGAAGACGATTATCAAAGAAGAAGGATGAGTGAAAGACCTCAAAGGTTTCCAAAACCTTTGAGGTCTTTGGCATTCTCGAATTGTAAGCATTTTAAGCACCCTGCACAGATTGCTTACAGCCCGGTTTATTTAATCGGCCTCCCGGAGCGCAGTTTCTCTCCCCAAACCCTCCCATAGCTTCATTTTCTGGCTTTGCGATTTCTGGCACAGGGTTTGTTTATAAAAAGGGCGCTCGCGCATCGGCCTCTGCCAAGAGAGGAGATTTTAGCGGGCCGCCCCCAAAGGGCAATAACTGATCGAGCCAAAAATGGCCAGTAAACCGTTTAATCATCTTAATGTAACAGGAGTTTTAGAAATGAAAGCAAGAATGATCGTTGTAATGATGGCCCTTAGCGCCGTGCTGGTTCTGTTGAATAGCTGCGCCAAGCTGCCCCAGGAAACCGTGGATGCGGCCAAAGCTGCCCTGGAAGCGGCAAGAACGGCGGAAGCCAACCGCTACGTGGCGGATGAATTCAACGCCCTGCAAGACACCCTGAACGCGGCCATGGCGGAAATTGAAGCCCAGAACTCCAAATTCGCCCTTACCCGCAATTACGACAAAGCCAAAGCGATGCTGGAATCCGTAGTGGCCAATTCCCAAACCGTTGTCGCTAACGCCGCCGCCGCCAAAGAAGAAACCCGGCTCCGGGTGCAGGAATCCCTGGCGCAGTTGACTACCCTGATGGAAGAAACCAAGGGCTTGATGGCCAAAGCCCCGCGCGGCAAAGAAGGCAAGGCTGCTTTGGAAGCCATGCAGGATGAACTGACCGTGGTGGAAGCCTCTATCAACGAAATCAATACCCTGGTGAGCAACGGCGATTTCCTGGGCGCTGAAACCAAAGTCAATGCCGGCATTGCCAAAGTGCAGTCCATCAACGATGAATTGAAAGCCGCGATTGCGAAAAAATACGGAAAATAAGGGGTAAGCAAGCAGCTTGATTGACCGAATTTTCCGCTTAAAAAAGTTTTTAACAGAAAAAACCTCGGCTGGCGCAAGCAGGCCGAGGTTTTTTTATATTATATTTGATTTTTAATTAAGAATCACGAATTTCGCCAATCCCGTATGCAAGCACGTGGTAACACGATAGTCGATCGGATTCGGAGTATGAAAAATTATAAGAGAATAATCATTGCAGGGCTGGTTTTGGGGTTGCTCTCATTAACGGCGTGCGGGTTCATCGCTGCGTACGCCCCCAAACCGCCCGAATACGGGGTCAAACGGCTGAATACCCTGTTGGGACAGGCGCACCGCGCCGAGGCGGAACGCTATGCCGCGGAATTCCTGCAAGCCGCGGAAGAAACCTGGGAGGCGGCCTACCAGGAATGGCGGCGGCAAAATCAAAAACTGATGATCAATCGCGACTATTCCACCCTGCTTAAACTGGTCGGCGAAGCGGCGACCCGGGCGGAACACGCCGCCCGGCAAAGCCTTCGCACCCGGGATTCCTTGAAAACCGTGCTGCGCTTCAAAATTCCCCTGGTGAAGCAGAGAATCGACAGCCTGCACGCCACCTGGGGAGATATGCCGGCCCGCAAGCCGGTAAACGTGCGCTTTACTACCGGGGAGCTGCTGGTGCTGGAGAGCCGGGCGGCGTACGAGCGGGGAGATTACCTCCTGGCGGATAAAAAATTATCCGCGGGAGAACAGATGATTGGGGAAGCGGGGCAAAAAGTAACCGAGAAAATCCGGGAATACCTCTCCCACCTTCCTATCTGGCGAAAATGGGCGGAAGAGACCATTGCCTGGTCGCAGGCTAATAACGAGGCCGCCATTATTGTGGATAAACTGGCTAAGACCTGCCGGGTGTATGTCGGCGGAAAGCTGAAAGCGGAATACCCCGCGGAGTTCGGCGCAAACTGGATGGGGCCCAAATCCCAGCGCGGCGACCGCGCCACCCCGGAAGGGCAGTATTCGGTCAAAAAGAAGCGCAGCGGCGCTCAAACTATATACTACAAAGCCCTGGAAATCAATTATCCCAACCCCGAGGATTGGGAGAAATTTCAGGAAGCCAAAAAGAACGGGCAACTGCCGCAAAGCGCCGGCATCGGCGGCTCCATCGAGATTCACGGTGAAGGGGGGAAGGGTATCAATTGGACCGAGGGATGCGTGGCGCTGGATAACCGCGACATGGACGCGCTCTTCCAAATGATTAACGTCGGGACCCCGGTAACCATCGTCGGCTCTTTGAATGGTTTAGCGGAGAATCATTAATTTGCGTGAAAGATGATCCGCCATGAATAACATTGACAATGTCACATTAGGACTTTTTTGACCCCGACAAATCGGGGCAGGCAAGGATTAACCGGATAAACAGGATGATTGGTCAGATTTATCATTAAATATGGTATCAGAGTGATCAATATTTATCCTGCCACGTAAGTGGTGGCTTCGCCATAAATCCTGTTTATCCTGTCTAAATTTTTAAATGTGACATTGTCAAGATTAGATCGGTCAATGAAAAAACGACATAAAAGATTCAGGCGCTCTAAAACAGGTATTCCCACATTTTCGGATAATCGTGATATGGATGAAACGATGATTCGCCAACCCGGGGAAGATGAAAACCGCCCCGCACAAGCGGCTACAACAACCGCGGAAAATGCTTCTCGAGAAGCGCCCCCGGTACAACCGGTAAAAACCGATACGAAACCGGCCCCGCCGCTCAGCCTGGGCAAGGTTTTTTTAACCGGCGCGCTACTGGGTGTATTGTTAGCAGGATTGGCGCTGTTGGCTGCGCCGGGGTTGCGGGAGTGGAAATTCGCCCTGTTGCCGCCAGGCAGCCCCCGGGAGACCCGCAATCCGGCAAAATTCAAACAGGAGTTTACCCGCCTTAACGGGAGCCTGGCGGAGCTGCGGCGTAAAAATATCCGTTTGACTCCCTTCAGCCCCTACCTCATCGTGGACACTGCCGATAACAAGTTTTTCCTGTTCTCGAAACGGAAAATGATCCGGGAGGGCATGTGTTCCACCGGCAGTTACACCATGCTGAAAACTGCGGATAACCGGCAATGGGTTTTCAAAACCCCCCGGGGGATGTTCCGCATCCAGGGGAAAATCCCCTCCCCGGTATGGCGCATGCCCGATTGGGCTTTCATCGAGGAAGGCCGCCCGGTTCCCCCTCCGGATTCCCCGGAACGCTACGAATCCGGGGTTTTAGGCGATTACGCCCTGGCCCTGGGCGGGGGGTATCTCATCCACGGAACCCTCTACCAGCGCTACCTGGGAATGCCGGTCACCCACGGCTGCGTGCGCCTGGGAGACGAGGATCTGGAAAGCATTTACAGAAATTTGGAAATCGGTTCAAAAGTATATATTTATTGATATGGAAAATTTCTTTGAAAAAATTCTTTCCGGCGCCCGGGGAATTCTCCCGGCCATCGGGCGCTTCTTCTATCGCCGGATCGGCAGCCCCCTGGCGACGGGGTACCGGCGGCTAAAGCAAGATACCCGGGCCAGCATTCTGTTTTTTACCCTGGCGCTGCTGCCCCTGCTGCTGATTTCGATCCTGACGGTGCTGCTGCCCGCGATTCATCTGCCCCTGCCGGAGAGCGCGCAGCAGAGAACCACCCCGCCGCCACACGATTCGACTTTCATCGACCTCTCCACTCTTTCCCCGGAGCAATCGGAAATGTTAGGCAAAATTTACGTCATGGAGAGCGAAGCGGCGTTCCTGAATTCCCGCCTGCAAGCCGCCAAAATCGATTCGATCACTCTTTCCCTGAACCTGCGCGACA
>WYBG01000500.1 GCA_011526015.1 Deltaproteobacteria bacterium
ACCGTAAATAAGTTGTAATGGTATGATGAGAAGAGGAAAGCGACCATCCACAAGCCAATAGCAGAAAACTCTGAAGTGAAGGGCTGCTAAAATATACTGAGAAAAGACTCATAAGTAGATTCCCAAATGATGAATTTTGAAAAAACTCCATGACGATGACCTCCGATGTTTGGTTGACCATACTTATACATCGAGGTTGCGCCATGGAGGTTTCAAAATTTTGGGCGGCTGCGCCGCCTCAAAATCGCGAAACTAATGTATAGTACTCTTTTAAAAGCACCCGGCATTCAGTGCGCAGGACAGCAAACTTTACCCTGCCGTTAATACCCTATTTTCATTGAGTTAATCGTTGCCAAAGTTATCCTGATAATGCTTGCATTCACCGGTCTCAAAATTTAACTTTAGTCGTGAATATATAAACGAGCGATATTCCGAAGCATTTTAGCTATTTCTGGATCTCGGGAGCACTCTATTGGCAATTTTGAACAAATATAAGAAAATTCAAGAAGAGTTGGGGATTGTCGGGCAGTCCGAGCAAATTCGGGAGCTGGTCGAACTGGTCATCTCTATCGCCCCCACCAACATTTCCGTATTGATTACCGGGGAGAGCGGCACCGGCAAAGAAGTTTTCACCAAAGCCATTCACCAGCTAAGCCCCCGTAAACATAAGAGCATGGTTACGGTTAATTGCGGGGCCATTCCGGAAGGCTTGCTGGAAAGCGAATTATTCGGCCATGAAAAGGGCGCTTTTACCGGGGCCATCGCCACCAAAAAGGGATATTTCGAACTGGCCGACGGCGGCACGATTTTGTTAGATGAGATCGGGGAGATGTCGCTGCAAACCCAGGTCAAGCTGCTGCGCGTACTGGAGGCCGGGGAATATATGCGGGTGGGAAGCGGGGAGCTGCGCACCGTTGACGCCCGGGTAATCGCCGCCACCAACCGCGACCTGGGGCAAATGGTAAAGCAGCGGGTGTTCCGCAAAGACCTCTATTATCGCCTGAAAGCGGTGGCCATCCACATTCCTCCCCTGCGGGAACGCCGGGAGGATATTCCCCTGCTGTTAGAGGCGCTGGTAAATGAAGTGCTATCCCGGGAGAAGATCGAATTTGCCGGTTTTACGGAAGAAGCGATGGAGACGCTCTATCAATACTCCTGGCCGGGCAACGTGCGGGAGCTGCGCAATTTCGTGGAGACCATCGTGATCCTGGCCCGGGGCCAGAAAGTGACTTCCCAAATGGTGCGGGAGCACCTCTCCCATTACGAAGAGGCGGTAGAGGTCTCCACCACCCTGCCCATGCCGCTGGGCATTAACGTGCAGGAAGCGGAACGGGAGTTGGTTTACAAGGCGCTGGTCTCGCTAGGCCTGGAAATCAAAGAAATGAAAGCCATGCTGATGCAATTCTTCGACCGCCTGAACGGCAATTTTCCCGGGGGGATGGTGTACCAGCCGGTAGAATCCTCCCCTGCCCAGGATATGGAAATCAAACCCCTGGAAGAAATCGAGCGCGAGACCATTGCCCGGGCGCTGGACAAATTCCGCGGCAACCGCCGCAAGGTAGCGCGGGTGTTGAACATCAGCGAGAGAACCCTCTATCGCAAAATAAAGGAGTACGGCCTGGCTTGAAGGGGGGAGATGGTTAAATGGTTAAATACGATATGACCTTATTCTCCAACCATCCAACCATCCAACCATATAACCATATAACCATTTAACCATTTAACTATTTAACTATTTAACCATAGAATTTATTTCAGATAATTTGTGATTCTCATAATGAATTCCAAACGATTTCAGGTTATTTTTCCAATGTTCCGGGGGATGGCATTCGCAGCGCTGATTTGCCTGTTGTTTTCCGGATGTGTCAAATACTCATTCAAAGGGGCGCTGCCCTCGTATTTGAAAAACATTTCCATCCCGCTCTTTGAAGATCGCAGCCGCCGGGTCGGTTTGCAGGAAAATCTCTCCCAGGGAGTCATCAACGCGTTCGTGCAGGATAATACCCTGCGGGTGGTGGAAAATGAAGAAGACGCGGACCTGGTGCTGAAAGGCACCATCCTGGAAGTGCATACCCGGCGCACCAGCATCTCCCCCGAGGAGGTTGTAGAATTGCAGCAGTTAGTGGTCAGCGTCAAAGTGGAATGCCTCAACCTGCACACCAACAAAGCCCTCTGGAGCGGAACCGTTTCCGACTTCGGCGAGGTAAGCGGGGATGCGAACCAGGCGGAAGAAGACCAGGCCATTGACGCCGCAGTGGAAAAAGTAATCGCGGAAATCCTGAATCGCACCATCGCGGCCTGGTAAGCAGGCTAAAGCAAAGATTAAAGTTGCAATAATAAGGGAGAATATCCCATGGAAGATTTTTTAGCGATTCCAAACCTGGAATCCGTCTATGCCCAGTATCCTGATTCCATTATCTTCGCCTTTTTAGCCAGCCGTTATTTAGAAGAGGGAATGCCCGAGAAGGCCCTGCCCATCGCCGAGAGAGGGGTGCAGAAGCATCCCGCTTACGGATTCGGGCATTTTGTGCTGGGGCTGTGTTATTATCAATTGGCGGATCTGGAGAACGCCAAAAAACACCTGGAAGTATCGGTTGCCTGCGATGATAAAAACCCCCGCGCCTGGAAATTGATCGGGGAGATCAATGAAAAATTCAGCCAGCCGATCAAGGCGGCGGATTCCAACCTGCAATATTATTTGCTGGATTCATTTAATAAAGACGCGGTGGATAAATTCCAGCAAGAAGAAATGCAGCAGTTCGATGAATTCGAGAGCGACCAGGCCCTGGAACTGGAGAGCGAGTTAGGCGAAGAGGAAACCTTCATGGCAGACGAAGATTTCGACCTGCCTTCGGACGAGACCACCATTGAAGACCTGTTCGAGAATGAAGGCCCGGAAACTGATGAACTGGATATTACCCGCAAAGTCGATGAGGTATTCAAAGAAACCCTGGGCGATTTTACCTTCGAGCGAGAAGAGAGTAAACCGGCGGAAACGCCGCTTATCGAAGACTCCCTCAAGGATCTCGACGCGTTTGAGGTGAAAGAGCCGCAGCCGGAACCTCCCCAGGCCCCGCCGAAGGAAAAGGAAACCCCGGCTGCCGATGCCGGCGGTGATTTCGATGATTTTTATACCCTTCCCGGCATCGAAGAGGAGTTCCCGCAGCCCCGGGAATCCTCCGAAGACGAGCCTTTGGACCTTGACAAACTGCTTTCGGAGATCGTTGAAGAACCCGGCGCCGAAACCCCGGAAACGCCGGAGAATCCGGAAATTGTAAACTACCGCTCGATTGTCGATCAAATCCTTGCCGAACCGGAGCCGGAATCAATGCCCGGCGAAGAAGAGGGTTCTTCCCTTTCGCCGGAAAAACCGCCCGTGGAACCACCTGCGCCGGAAGACAAAGTGAGCGCAGCGGCCACTCCCCCGCGGCCCCGCCCGGTTCCGCCCGCTCCTTCCCGCAGCGACGGCGCCACCCGCTTCAGCCGCCCGCCGATTCTCTCCCCCACCCTGGGAGAAATCTACATTTCCCAGGGACGTTTTGAAGAGGCGCTGGACGTTTTCCGGCAATTGCTGGAAAAAGATCCCGCAAACCAGCGTTTTCAGAAGAAGATTAATGATATTCGGATGATGCTGGATCGGCAGGGATCGTAGCAATAGATTGCAAGAAGCCCGCTTCGGTTTGCGCACTCATAATTCGGAACCGGGGCAATTCATCCTCCTTGCAAAGCTTTGCATAATGAAGTTTCTGCCTCCGGCAGCAAATTCCCGGCAAACGCCCGCTTAGCCGTTTACTCCAACCTGCAACAATTTCTACCCTCTTGAAATTTAGCCGGTCATTCCGTAGATTTGCCCCGAAAGCGATATTTTCGGAGGAGGCCATCCATGGCGCAAGAGAACTGGAAAGAGCAGTGCTCCCACATGTCCGACCGCGAACTGGTACGGGCGGCCACGATTGACCGGGAAGAATTTACCGAGCAATTCCTGGAAATTATCGCCGGGGAGCTAAGAGACCGGAAAATCGACCTTGCCGGGGTCGCCGAACCGGTAAAGCTGCGTTTCAATGACCAGGCGGAAAGGTCGCTGGCCATTGAGGAGGCGTTAGCAGAACTGAAGAAAGAGATAACCGCCCGGGATTCGTGGAGCCTGACCAACTACCTGGAAGAAACCCTGGTGATCCAGAAAGACGCCGCCGGCTTCCTGCTGCATTACTATTTCGAGGACCAGTATCATAAATCCTTCCTGTTAAGCTCTTTTGATACCCTGGCGCAAACGGTGCGGCAATTCTGCCGCTTCGAGGACTGGTGCGCGGATATTGAGAATGATTTTTACCTGGATGACTGGAGTGTCCTGGTTAGCTCGTCCTCCCGCGATTATATTGACATCATTGCTGCGGCGCTCGGCAAATCGGAGATTCGGCACATCGTCCGGGGAAGCAGCCCGGGCTGGGCGGAGTGGATTCCGATGGGGCGAGGAAGCAGTTCTTCCCTGAATATCTTGATTCCGCAAGAACAAGCCGGCGCGGCTGACCGGGTTTTGGACGAGATCGAAAAAACCATCTATGCGCTGCACCAACAAGCCGACGCGCTGGCCGAAAAGGGCGATTTACCGAAGGAGTTGGAAGTTTACAACTACCTGTCGAAGCTGCAACCGGATGATGAGGTTGTTTTCTTTAACCGCGCCCTCATTTTATTCGACCTGGAGCGCTACCAGGAAGCCGCTTCGTCTTTCATTCAAGCCGTGATCAACGGAATCGCGACAAAACACCTCACGGTCGTAGAGAATTCCAAAGCCTACTTGCAGGAAATTTTGCAGAAAATCCCCCCCGATCCGGAAATCCTGCATACCCTGGCCAGCTTCTCCCTGGAAGAAGAGCAGCCGGCCGAGGCGGAAAAATATTACCGGATGATATTAGACCTGAAGCCGGGCGACGAAATCGCCCACCTGAACCTGGGGTATTTGTACTACCGGGATGAACGCCGCAATCATCAGGCGCTGCAACACTTTCGGGAATACCTGAAATTGAAGCCCGGCGCGGAGGACCGGGAGGCGGTGGAGGCGATTATCAAGGAGATAGAATGATTCGCGCTCATGCGGCGCAGCTCCTCATAAAGCCTTCCCCAGCGCTTCGCGAATCTCCTCCTCGCTCAATTGGTGCCCGTCTAACTTTGCTTTGACGTTCCCGGCAAGATCGTAAACCACCAGCCCATGGGTCTTAAAACCGAATTGGCGGATTTCCGCTTTGCTTTCCGGGGTCGTGCCGTCCTTTATTTCACATTTCAAAGCGCCGTTGTATTCTTTTTCCAGACCATTCACGATGGTCGTAATCTTCGCGCAGAACGGTCAGCCGGGAAGGGCGTAATAGACCAGCTTCGCTTGCAGCTCCGCCGCCGGGCGCGCCCCTTCGCCTTCGCCGGAGCAGGCGGCCAGCAGGAACGACAAAATCGCCAGTACGGCTGCCATGCTTCCGGCGCGATGAATTTTTATATGGTTTTGCATAATCTCTCCTTTCGGTTGGTTAACTCAAGTTGCGTATGTAGTCCCCAACTTTCCAATATTTTTTAGGGCAGAATGATTGATTGGCAGAATAATTTTTTAAATCATTCTGCCGAATAATTATTCTGCCAATAAAGGAGGGGACTACTATTTCAACTTCGGTTAAGATAGCATCATAATCCCCCAACGCCGGTTTATAGGTCAGCAATCCCGCAAATAACACTCCTCCCCGGCCCGCTCGATCTCCAATGTGGCATGTTGAATCTCGAACCCGCCGATCACCTCGCGAATCCGGCGCTTGAGCAGAATAATGTTCTCTTTGCTCATATCCGCCTCCACCACCACGTGGGCGGTTAAGACGTGAAATTCCCCGTCCATGGTCCAGAGGTGGGTGTCGTGCACTTCATTTACCCCCGGTAAAGCGGCAATCTTCTTCTCGATTTCGCGAATGTCGATTTCCCGGGGAGTGGATTGCAGGAAAATCATCATGGTTTGTTTGAGGTTCTTCAACACGTTCCAAAGAATATAGAGGCTGAAAAGCACCGAGAATAGTGGGTCAAGGATGGGGATCTCGCGGAAGAGCATGACAATGCTGATCAGCAGCACTGCCGCCCACCCTAACACGTCTTCTAACAAATGCCAGCTTACGACTTTTTCGTTCATGGTTTTGCCGCGGCGGAGGCGCCACGCCGCCGTTCCATTGACCAGAATTCCTAAGATCGCCAGGGCCAGCATTCCCGGCGCGTGTACCGGTTCGGGGGCGGCCAGTCGGGGAAACGCCTCTCGCAAAATGAGCAGGGAACCGGCCGCCAGCGCCACTCCATTAATCAGCGCCGCTAACAGGGAGAAGCGTTTGTAGCCATACGAAAATCGTTGGTCCCGTTTTCTGGCCGAGACTTTTTCCATGTACCAGGAGAACCCCAGCGCCACGGTGTCGCCGAGATCATGGATGGCGTCGGAAAGAATCGCCAGGCTGTTGGTGAGGACGCCGCCGATGATTTCGATGATCGTGAACGACAAATTCAGAAAAAAAGCGACCGTAATATTGGAGACGGCGGGGTGATGGGGGTGGTGATGTGGGTGCATGGTCAGATGGTTGAATGGTTGAATGGCCAAATGGTTAAATGGTTGGATGGTTAAATGGTTGGAGAATAAGGCTATATCGTATTTAGCCATGGGCGCACGACAAATTGCACAAGAAACTGGAGTTGAGGATAAATAGCCCCGCGCTTCAGCGCGGGGGATCAAAGTTCCCCACAGTTTTTTCTGGGGCTTCAGCCCCGCGTTTTAGTACCATTCAGG
>WYBG01000501.1 GCA_011526015.1 Deltaproteobacteria bacterium
CTGAATTTTAGTGATTCATCATCATTTAGGAGATTCGAACATGAAAGAGATCGTATTCGAAAGTAAACTATTGCCGAATGGCCATCTCTATTGCCCTAAAAAGTTTGCGAAAAAGCAAAATGTTCGTTTTAAAGTCATAGTAATTTTTGATGAAATCGATGACCGGGTAAGCGAACAGGAAATGGAATTTACCGCTGCACACGATCTTTCGAATGATTTTTTATCTGAAGAAGAAGTGAATTACTATCTAAACCTGGAAGAGATATGAAAGCCTTTCAACAAGGGCAAATCTGGATGGTAAATTTTGACCCCAGTTTTGGGCATGAGTACCGCAAAATTCGGCCTGCCTTAATTATTGAAAGTGATCATTACATTGAAACGGGTAAT
Source organism: Deltaproteobacteria bacterium (assembly GCA_011526015.1). Taxonomy (GTDB): domain Bacteria; phylum Calditrichota; class Calditrichia; order RBG-13-44-9; family J075; genus JABWBP01. The sequence goes on from WYBG01000501.1 coordinate 388, forward strand.
TTATTAACGGTAGTTCCGCTATCATCCCAAATAAAAAAACAGCGAAGTTGGACGTTCTGCTGAAAAGGGATTCGCAAAATCGTTTGATGGTAGATTCTCTGGCTAAAATCCACCAACTCAGTTCATTTGATAAACGAAGATTCATTAAACTCATCGGAATAATGGATGAGTCAAGTATGGAAAAGGTTAAGATGAAGATTAAACTTTTCCTCGGAATATAAAAATATTATGGCCCTGTTAGTCCAAAAATACGGCGGCAGCTCCGTCGCCACCCCGGAAGACATCAAGCGGGTGGCGCGCGGTATTGTAGAAGAACATCGCAAAGGAAATCAAATGGTGGTGGTGGTCTCCGCCATGGGCGATACCACAGATCACCTGGAAGAAATGGCCCGGGCGGTTTCGCAAAATCCCCCGGAACGGGAGATGGACATGCTGCTCTCCGTGGGGGAGCGCATTTCCATCGCGTTGCTGGCCATGGCCATCTCTGACCTGGGGCATGAAGCGATCTCCTTTACCGGCTCCCAGGTGGGCATCATCACCGACGACCGCCACACCGAGGCGCGCATCTTGGAAGTGCGCGGGCTGCGCATTCGCGAGGCGCTGGAGAGCGGGAAAATCGTGATCGTGGCCGGTTTCCAGGGAGTGAGCGTCAATAAAGAGATTACCACCCTGGGGCGGGGAGGCTCGGATACCACCGCCATCGCCCTGGCGGCGGCGTTGCACGCGGACCGCTGCGAAATCTTGAAAGACGTGGAGGGCGTCTATGTTGCGGAACCGCGGTTGATCCCGCAAACCGGGCTCAACCCGCAGATTTCTTACGACGAGATGATCGAAATGGCCAACATGGGAGCAGGCGTTTTGAAAACCGAGTCGGTGGAATTTGCCCGCCACAACAAGGTAAACGTTGCAGTGGGATCGAGTTTTACCGGGAACATCGGCACCATTATTACCGCGCAGCCCCATAACAGCTCCGCCATTAGCGGAATTGTGGGCCAGAAGGGAATGGCGCACCTGAAGATCGCCTCCCGCGATTATGCCTTGAAACATCGTCTGAGCCAGCACATGGCGGCCCGGGGCGTCAAGGCGCAAGCCTACGTGCTGCAACCGGACTCCCTGGAAATGGTCATCCAGCGACGCTTTTGGCCGATCCTGGAAAAAAGCCTGAAGGCCGTCAATGGCAGCGGCGAACCTCTCCATTGGGCTTGCAATGACCGCATCGGCATTGTCGGGATCATCGGAACGGGGCTGAATTTCAATTCCGAAAACGCTTCCCGGGTCTTCCGGGCGCTGGAAACTTTGCAAATCTGCCCGGAACTGCTCCAGGTCGGGGAGCTGCGCGTCTCCTGGATCATGCCGGAAGAGAAAATCGACGAAACCGTCAAACTGCTCTACCGGGAGTTGATCGGAAATCGGCAATAGACCTTTGAGGTTTACAAAACCTCAAAGGTCTTTATCCCCCGGAATGCTATGAAAAAACAATTTTCCGGCGAAACCGCCTTCCGCCAGGCGCAGGAAATGGATATTGAAACCCTGCTCGCCTTCATGGCGCAGCTTTACCGCCATGACCGGATTCCCTGGAACGAGCCGCAAGCCCGCGCTGCCCTGGTAAATCTCCTTGGCCATCCCGATATGGGGCTGGTGTGGCTCATCGAGCATGAAGCCGAAGCGGTGGGATACCTGGTGTTGACCCTGGGATACAGCCTGGAGTATCACGGGAGGGATGCGTTTGTCGATGAAATTTTCATCCGCGAAGATTACCGCGGCCAGGGAATCGGCAAAGCGGCGCTGCAATTTGCGGAGGAAGCCTGCCGCGCCAGAGGCGTGCAAGCGCTGCATTTGGAAGTGGAGCGGTCCAACCTGAGCGCCCGGGCGTTTTACCGCAACGCCGGGTTTGAAGACCATGACCGCTATTTGCTGACCCGGCGGATAGCTTTGCCAAAAAAATCGAAAGTGGAGAAATTATGATTGACAATCAGGCCGAAGCGCTGAAACTCATCAAAAAAATGAAAACGCAGTTACCAATGCCCGCTTACCCCGGCCGGGAGATGATCCAGGCCATGCGGGGACACGGCATTACCCTCAAGCCTGCCCAGCGCCTGGAAATCGTTGACGTGCTTTATCTGGGCGATGAGGGCGGGATTGCCTGCGCCATCAAGGGAACCGGGGATGAACAGAATGTCACCATCTCTTCCCTTACCCATTTAGTCGTTCCGGCGGAACATCCCTTAGCTGAGGAGATTCGCGCTTATCAACGCGAGCGTACGTTCAAATTGTCCGGAATGGGGCAGGGGAAACCGGGCAGTTTTACGGTTAAGCCGAAGAATAAGAAAAAGAAGCGCTGACTTCTGTTTGCAACAGGCCGGCATGTGGGGATCGAATATCCGATCGAGAAGAAGGCCATTCGAGGCCATTGCCCCTCTGATCGTTCCCGGCTCCCAGCACTGGCGGGTGTTGCGGGTGGTGGAGGAGCAGCGGTAAGCGATAAGGCCATGGGAAAACAATCTATGTGGGAAGACCCAATCATCGAAGAAATTCACAAAATACGCCAGGAACATGCCGCAAAATTCAATTTCGATGTACGCGCAATTGTAAGGTATTACCAGGAACAGCAGAAACAGAGTGGAAGAAAGGTGGTTTCATTTTCCTGTCAATCCCATAAAGAAACCGGAAACGACAATCAACCCCAGCGCCCATGAAAACCATTTTGCAGCTAATCCTCCTTATCGCTTTTGCGGCCCTCCCGGTATTTCTGCCCGCCTGCGCCGGTCCCTCCGAAGAGCACGTCAAAAACCAGGAACTACGGGTGGCGCTCTACGACAATCCCACTAACCTGGATCCCCGCACCCAGTCCGACGCGGTCTCCTTCCGGGTGATCGAATTGGCCTATGATTTTTTAGTGCGCATGGATTCCACCGGCCTGCCGGAATTGGACCTCGCGGAAAAATTGGAGAATCCCTCCGACGCAGAATACATCTTCACCCTGCGCAAAAACGTGCGCTTCCACGACGGCAGCCCGCTAACCGCCTACGATGTCGCCTACACCTTCAACAGCATCCTCGACCCCGCTTTGAACGCGCCCCTGCGCAGCACCTTAGAAATTGTTCATCAGATTAGCGTGTTGGACTCCTTCACGGTGAAATTCGAGCTGAAAACTCCCCGCGCCCCGTTTCTATCCGATTTAGTGGTGGGCATCGTCTCCGAAAAGGCCGCCCGGGGAGGCAAAATCGATTTGAATAAAACTCCCCTGGGCAGCGGCCCCTTCAAATTCCGGCGCTGGGATCAAAACGCCTTCATCGAATTGGAAGCCAGCCGCGGCTACTGGAAGGGAAGCCCCCGGCTCAACAAAGTAATCCTGAAAATCCTTCCCGAGGCCACCACCCGCATCCTGGCCCTGGAAAACGGGGAAGTGGATTTGATCGTGGGAAATATCTCCGAATCTTACCTGCCCAATTTAGAGAAGAACCGCCGCCTGAAGGTGGTGAAAGGGGAGGGGTCGAATTACGTGTACCTGGCGCTCAATCTGGAAAATCAGTATTTGAAAAAGCGCGAAGTTCGCCAGGCGATTGCCCACGCCTTAGACGTCGAGGGAATGATCGCCAGCCTGCTCTCCGGGGTTCACCGCCAGGCCGGATCGCTGTTGAATGAAAAAAACTGGGCCTGTAATCCCAATATCAAACCCTACCCCTATGACCCGGCTTTAGCGCGAAAGATGTTAGATGAAGCCGGTTTTCCCGATCCCGACGGCGACGGCCCGCTGCCGCGCTTCTCCCTGGGGTACAAATGCACCTCCAACCTCATCAGCCGCCAGAAAGCCCAGGTGGTGCAGCAATATTTAAAAGAGGTGGGCATCGACGTGAAGGTGCAGAGCAACGAGTGGGCTACTTTCTTTGAAGACGTGCGCAGCGGGCGCTTCGATTTGTATTCCCTGGCCAGCGTGGGCATTTACGAACCGGCAATTTACGAAAATTTTTACCATTCCCGCAGCATCGAAACCCGGAAAAACCGGGTGGGATACCGCAACCCGGAGATGGACCGGCTGATCGACCTGGCCGGGCGCACCCTCGATCCGGGGCAGCGCAAACAGTATTACTGGCGCATTCAGGAGATTGCCCGGGAAGATTTGCCCTACCTCGACCTGTGGCACGAGACCATCATCGCGGCCATGGATCGCCGCCTGGCCGGGTTTGAAATTTACCCGGCCGGGGAGTGGCGGTCGTTTTACAAGATGCGCTTCGAGGAGCCGCTTAATGATTAAACGCAGTAGCGCAAAAGTAACCCTGTTAAGGATTAGAAAACAGTTGTATGCGCACCCAGGAACTGAGATATTTTATAGACTCCCGCTTTCGCCGGAGTGACATGAAAAGCACGTAAATTGTCATTCCCGCTTTCGCGCATAGGCGTAAACCTTAGCGTGCGACCTTTTGTGGATAAGATAACCGTTTATTTCTTTTTTCATAGGCGCAATGGTACAAAATATTTTGAATAAAGTTATCCTGGTTA
>WYBG01000067.1 GCA_011526015.1 Deltaproteobacteria bacterium
CTCCTGGGTCATTCCCGAATGTTTCTATCGGGAATCTATAAGTTTTAGGCCTGTGGATGCCCGATAAAGACATTCGGGCATGACAAAGGGGTGCAAGAACTTAGTGTTTGTCGCACTAGCACTACCGGTTACATTATGTTTACCAATACATTGCAAATGTATTGCAAAAAAACTACAAGGCGGTGAATATATCGGTTTGAAGCCGGATTTACAAAATCTTTTACGATTGAAAGGCATGGGGGCAGGCCGGGAGAAATAAACCCTTCATTCCGGGGATATTTTGGTGCTATATTGTTTACCGGCAGAGAGAACTAACAGGGGCCGGTACGGCAAGTATGAATCAATGAAAGGAGAATCGAGAATGGTCAAGAAGCTGTCTATCGAATACTGCGTGGAGTGAAATTACTATCCCAAGGCCGCCAGTTTGGCGGAAACGCTCCAAAAAGAGCTGGGAATCGAGGTTGAATTCATCAAATCCGGGGGCGGGGTGTTTGAAGTGCGGGCGGACGGAAAGCTGATTTTTTCTAAAAAAAAGGAATACCGCTTTCCGGAACCTGAAGAGATAATTGGAATTTTGAAGAAGTTGTAACCTCTTCACCTTTAATCCGCCATAAGCGCAAATTCTAATGCGGAGATATAGTGTTCGGCCTCGATTGCCGCCATACAGCCGGAACCGGCGGCGGTTACCGCCTGGCGATAAACGTGGTCTTGCACGTCGCCGGCGGCAAAAACGCCCGGCACGGAGGTTTTGGCAGTGCCCGGTTCGGTAATAATATAACCGTTTTCGTCAGTTTCGATTTGCCCTTTGAAAATCTCTGAATTGGGCTTGTGGCCAATCGCTAAAAACAACCCTTCGCAGGCGAACTCGCTTTCTTCCCCGGTTTGGGAGTCTTTTAAGCGCAGCGCGGTAACCCCGTCTTTCTGGTTTCCCAGGACTTCCGTTACCACTTTATTCCATAAAAAATCGATCTTCGGATTCTTGAAAGCGCGTTCTTGCATAATCTTGGAGGCGCGCAGTTCATCGCGCCGGTGCATGATGGTCACCCGGGAAGCAAATTTGGTCAGGAAAGTCGCTTCTTCCATGGCGGTATCGCCGCCCCCGACTACCGCCACGTGTTTATCTTTGAAGAAAAAACCGTCGCAGGTGGCGCAGGCGGAAACGCCGTAGCCCATCAAACGGGCTTCCGATTCCAGGTTAAGCAGCCGGGCGGAGGCGCCGGAGGCAATAATCACCGCCTCGGCGGTAAAAATTTTGTCTTCTGCTTCAACTTCAAAAGGATATCTGGAAAAATCTACCCTGGAAACTGTTTTATAAAGTATCCGGGTGCCGAAACGCTCCGCCTGTTTGCGGAAATGTTCCATCAACTCCGGTCCCATGATCCCTTCCGGGAAACCGGGATAGTTTTCCACTTCCGTAGTAATGGTCAACTGGCCGCCGGGCTGGCTGCCGGAAATAAGCAGCGGCCTCAAGTCCGCCCGCGCGGCATAAACCGCCGCGGTGTACCCCGCCGGCCCGGATCCGATAATAATTACCCTGTGATGTTTTTCCAGGTCCATTCGATCTCCTTTTTCTGATATACGTTCAAAAACTGCTCCTTTGATGCTTTCCATTCAGTCTCGGATACATAAAAGTAAAAAGAGTTTAGGAGAGTTGCCAGAGGGGAATTATTTTGGGGGTGGGTAACAGGTAGAGACGTTGCACCGCAACGTCTCAGGGGCAGGGGGCAGGGGGCAGCGGCAGGCAGCAGGTAGAGGCAGTAAAGGCGTTGCATTGCAACGTCTCTACAAATATGAAAACGGAGAAAATTAATTATCAGACCCAAACACAGGGATAAAAGATGCTAAGCCAAAAACCCAAAGACGCTCAACAATATTTGCTGCCGGAAGTGGTTTCCCGGTTGAAAAACCTGGAATTGATCGCCCGCTTCATCGTGGAAGGTTTTTTAGTGGGGCTGCACAAAAGCCCCTTCCATGGTTTCAGCGTGGAGTTTTCCGAATACCGCCAGTACATGCCCGGCGACAATATTCGCGACATCGACTGGAAGGTGTACGGGCGCACCGACCGCTATTACATCAAACAGTATGAAGAAGAAACCAACCTGAAAGCCCACATCCTGCTGGATATTTCCGGCTCCATGGGCTACACCAGCCATAAAATCACCAAGCTGCAATACGCTTCTTACCTGGCCGCGGCGTTCTCTTACTTGTTCCTGAAGCAACGCGACGCGGCGGGCCTGGCGCTGTTTTCCGATAAAATTCACCGCTACCTGCCTCCCAAATCCACCCATTCCTACCTCAAAGTTCTGCTGGCGGAGCTGGAAAAAGCGCGCCCCCAACCCGCTCCTACCGTGGTCAGCCAGGCGCTGCACACCCTGGCGGAGAAGATCAAGCGCACCGGGCTGATCATCCTGCTCTCGGAATTTTTATATGAAGACGCGGAGAGAATCTTAGAGGGGCTGCGCCACTTTCGCTACTACGGGCACGAGGTGATCGTATTCAATATTTTAGACCCCAACGACCGCTTCTTCAATTTTGGCGATGAAGCCACCTTCGTGGACCTGGAAACGAAGGAAGAGCTCAAAACCCAGCCCTTTCTCATCCGCCATACCTACCAAAAAGTGGTCGATGAGTTTTACGCGGAATTGAAGCGCGAATGCCACGCCATGAAGGTCGATTTTCAGAATATTCTCACCACGGAAAGCTTCGACAAGGCGTTGCTGCGCTACCTGGCCAGGCGGAAGCAGATGTATTAACCGCCCCGGACACGAAAACACTATTCCCCCATCCCCTCCAGCAGCGGCTTCAACACCTTCCAGATGTTCTGCGCCACGATTTGCTGCCCCCGGGCGTTGGGATGAATGCCGTCGGGCAGGTTCAGTTCCTTCACTCCCCCGACCCCTTCTAACAGGAAGGGAATCAACGCAGCGTTGTTTTTCTTCGCCAGGTCGCGGAAAATGCTGCGAAACTGGCGAGTGTATTCATCCCCTAAATTGGGCGGCACTTCCATCCCGGCAATCACGATTTTTACTTCCGGATATTTCTCCCGGGTGCGGTCGATGATCGCCTGCAAGTTCTGGCGGGTGAGGTCCAGGGGAATGCCCCGCAGCCCGTCGTTGGCGCCCAATTCCAGCACCAGCAGGTCGATTTTGCGCCGCAGCAGCCAGTTGATCCGCCGCAGCCCCCCGGAAGAGGTTTCCCCGCTAAGCCCGGCGTTGATGGCCTCGAAATTCCATTTTAAGGAATCGATTTTTTGCTGGATCAAAGCCGGAAACGCTTCCCCCGGATCCAGCCCCAACCCCGCGGTGAGGCTGTTGCCCAGGAAAAGAATCGCTTTTTTCTGCCCCTGCGATGATGTACTATCGGAGCCGGCGTTATCGGTTGCGGATTGGAGATTGGGGATCGAGGATTGAAAAAAAATGTAAACAAAAGCGCTGACCAAAAGTAGTCGCATGGTAAACATGATGGTCTTCCCGATAATTGGAACCTGAACAATTGTTCAAACGTCTAAAAGCCCTTTTTGAAATCCGCCGCCGGTTGAACGGCGCGCAAAACTACCATAAACTTCGGCAGAATCCAAATGTTCATATTCTTTACAGCATAGGCAATACGAAATACGTAATACGTATTGCGTAATGTGTAATCTCACTAAAAGTTAACCTCTTAAGGAAATCATGCCGGCTATTCTGAAAGTTGAAAACCTGACCAAGAAATATCGCAGCGGCGAGCGGGAGCTGAGCGTGTTAGAAGCGGTATCTTTCGAGGTGCAAGCGGGCACTACCTGCGCGATTGTAGGCCCTTCCGGCAGCGGCAAAACCACCCTGCTGGGACTCTGCGCCGGACTGGACCGCGCCAGCTCCGGCTCCGTCTATCTTAACGGCATTCACCTGAACGGCCTCAGCGAGGATGAGCGGGCGCTGGTGCGCAATCAATACGTGGGCTTCGTGTTCCAGAATTTTCAGCTCATCCCCACCCTTACCGCGCTGGAAAACGTGATGGTGCCCATGGAATTGCGCGGGGAAAGCAACGTGCGCCGGGAGGCGGCGGAACTGTTAGAAACCGTGGGGTTAGGCGACCGGCAGCATCACTACCCGGTGCAGCTTTCCGGGGGCGAGCAGCAGCGGGTGGCGCTGGCGCGGGCGTTCATCAACCGCCCTAAAATTCTCTTCGCCGACGAACCCACCGGCAATTTGGACGCGGAAACCAGTGAAAGAATCGATCAACTGATCTTCGATCTCAACCAGGCCGCCGGCACCACCCTGGTGCTGGTCACCCATAACCTGGAATTAGCCGGGCGCACCAGGCGCATCATTCGCCTCAAAGGGGGCAGAATCGTCTCCGATGAGCCGGTTCCGGCGGAAGAAGGCGTGCCGGGGAGAGGGTGAAAGGGGTTTTGGAGTGCAAAATTCATTTTGCACCAATTGTAAATGCCAATTAAAAGTTGAGAAACGAGTTATGATTTATGTGCGGATTGGGCTATAACATCCCCCCCTGCCCCCCCTTCAAAGGGGGGAATTGTGGGTCTCTCAGTCTAAAATTCCCCCTTTGAAGGGGGATAAAAGGGGGATGTAAATCATCAAACCCGATTCCATTTTGGCTCCAACTCTTAATTCGCATTGTAAGTTCTATTTAGAAGAAGACACAAACAGACTATGAACGAAACCAAACCTGTCTTACCAAAAATATCGTTTCGGAATCCCTGGCTGTGGCAAATGGCCTGGCGCGACAGCCGCACTCATCGCAAGCGGTTGCTGCTGTTTATGGCTTCTATCGTACTGGGAGTCGCCGCGCTGGTGGCTATCTCTTCCCTGGGGGAAAACCTGGAAAAAGCGGTAGATGAGCAGGCCAAAAGTCTCTTAGGCGCGGATTTGCTGCTGCGCAGCCAGGAGGCTTTCACCCCGGAAACCGAGGCGTTTCTGGATTCCCTGGCCGGGTCGCAGCAAACCGCCCGGCAGTCGCGGGAAGTGACGTTCGGCTCCATGGCCTATTTTCCCAAATCCGGCGGCACCCGGCTGGTGCAAATTCGCGCCCTGGCGGGGGAATTTCCCTATTACGGAAAGTTAGAAACCGGGCCTGCCGCGGCCCTGGCAAGCTTCCGCTCCGCCGCCGGCGGGGCGCTGGTGGATCACGGGCTGATGCTGCAATATCAATTGAGCGTGGGCGACTCGGTGAAAATCGGCGAAAAAACTTTTGCGATCCTGGGAGAAGTGACCAAAGCGCCCGGGCAGGCTGCCGCCGGGGCAACCATTGCGCCGCGCATCTACATCCCCCTGGCCGATTTGGAAACAACCGGGCTGATTCGCTTCGGCAGCCGGGTTTTCTACCACGCCTATTTTAAATTCGCCCCCACGGTTGACGTGGAGGCGCTGGTGCAAGAGGCTAAACCGCAGATCATTCGCCATCGCCTGAGGGTGGATACCGTGGAAGAGCGCAAGGAGGATTTCGGCGAGGCGATGAAAAATCTCTACCGCTTTCTCAGCTTAGTAGCGTTCATCGCCCTGCTGTTGGGCTGCCTGGGGGTGGCCAGCGCGGTGCACGTGTACATCAAACAAAAACTGGCGATTGTGGCGGTGCTGCGCTGCGTGGGCGCGCAAATCAAGCAAACCTTCTATATCTACCTGATCCAGGCCGGGATGATGGGGTTGACCGGCTCCCTGGCCGGGGCGCTGGCAGGTGTAGGGGTGCAAACCTGGCTCCCGGTAATCCTGCGCGATTTCCTGGTAGTGGAGGTGGAATTTCACGTGGCCTGGCAAGCGGTGCTGCAAGGATTGTTGATCGGGCTGGGCATGACCCTGCTGTTCGCCCTGCTGCCCTTGCTGGCCATCCGCAAGGTATCTCCCCTGCTGGCAATCCGTTCTTCCTACGAGGATTCCGCTTCCGCCCGCGATCCCCTGCGCTGGATTATCTATGGTCTCATCGTGTTGGTGGTGCTGATATTTGCCATCGGCCAGACCGGCGACTGGCTCCAGGGCGCCGGGTTTACCGCGGGATTGCTGGCCGCTTTCGGGCTGCTGGCGGGAACCGCCAAATTGATCATGCTGGCGGTGAAAAAGTTCTTCCCTTCCTCCTGGAGTTACGTGTGGCGGCAAAGCCTGGCCAACCTCTACCGCCCCCACAACCAGACCCTGGTGTTGATGCTCTCCCTGGGCCTGGGTACTTTCCTGATCGCCACCCTCTTCCTTGCCCAGCACAGTTTGCTGCGCCAGGTTTCCCTGGCCGACAGCGGGCGGCAGCCCAACCTAATTTTATTCGACGTGCAGGTGGATCAAATCGAAGCCGCGGAAGAGCTGGTGCGCACCCATGGCCTGCCGGTGCATCAAACCGTGCCCATCGTAGCGATTCGCTTAGAAAGCCTCAATGGCCGCAAGGTGGAGGAAATCCGCGCCGATTCCAGCAGCGCGGTTCCCTCCTGGGCGCTGCGGCGGGAGTATTTCGTCACCTATCGCGACAGCCTCTTCCCCACGGAAAAAATCATCGCCGGAAAGTGGGAAGGGCAGCTTAGCGCAGGCGCGGATACCATTCCTATCTCCCTGGAAAAAGGTATTGCCGAAAACCTGGAGGTCGGGGTGGGCGACGCGCTGACTGTTAACGTGCAGGGCGTTCCCCTGCTGGCCCGGGTGGGAAGCATCCGGGAAGTGAACTGGCAGCGGGTGCAACCGAACTTTTTCATGGTGTTTCCGAGGGGGGTGTTAGAAGAGGCTCCTCAAACCTTCGTTTTGGTGACCCGGGCGCCCTCCGCGGAGGCCTCCGCGGAATTGCAGCAGGCGGTGGTGAAAGAATTTCCCAACGTCTCCGCCATCGACCTGGCCTTGATCCTGCAAACCGTGGAAGCGATTTTGAACAAGATTTCCTTCGTGATCCGCTTCATGGCCCTCTTCAGTATTCTTACCGGGTTGACCGTGTTAGTCGCGGCGGTGATCACCACCCGCTACCAGCGCATCCAGGAGAGCGTGCTGCTGCGCACTCTGGGGGCAAAAAAAGCGCAGATCAGCCGCATCCTCACCCTGGAATATTTTTACTTAGGAGGATTCGCCGGGCTGGCGGGAATGATCCTGGCGTTAGCAGCCGGCTGGGCGCTGGACCTGTTTATATTCAAAACCTCCTTCACCCCGCCGTTGTGGCCGGTAGTGCTCATCTGGATCGGGGTCACCGGTCTAACCATTTTGCTGGGAATGCTCAACAGCCGCGGCATTGCCGAGCGCCCGCCCCTGGAGGTGCTGCGCGCGGAGGCTTAGTAATTGCCAATTGGCAATTAGCAATTGGCAATTAGCAATTAGCAATTGGCAATTGGCGGGAGGAAAGATGTGTGATGGGTACTGCCTGCTGCCTACTCAAATTCGTTAACACGCACCCAAACGAACCCCATGGAACCCGAAGACCGCTTTTTTCTGCTAAAACGCGCCTTGCAGGCCTTTCAAGCGGCGCGAATCCGGCAAACCTACGCGGATATCGTCGCCAGTCCCCAATACGCCAAATTGGGCGCATTCTTCTTCGAGCAGATCTACGGCCCGCAGGATTTCGGTTTCCGCAACCACAGCATCAAGAGCCTGCACCACAAGCTGAGCGCCTTTCTGAAAGGGGAAATTATCAACGCAGTGGGCAAGGTGATCGAACTGCAGGATTTATCCGACGACTTAGACGAGCGGATGGCGGAGCAAATGCTGGAACGCGGGCTGGGCCCGGAGCTTACCATGCAGGAATACACGGACCTCTACTGCAGCCTGGGCAATTACCCGCGCCGGGTTTACCAGATCGATTTGCTGGTGGAATCGGTCAAGGCGATTCACCGTATCAGCCAAATCCGCTTCATCGGCTGGTCCTTGAAAGTGGTGGACAAAGCCGCCCACTTAGCCGGAATGGGCAAAATCATGGATTTTTTAGTGCAGGGCTACGACGCTTTCCACTCCGCCAGGGACATTGATTTTTTTGTGCATGCGGTCGAAAAACGTGAGATGGAATTGAACGACCGGCTGTTTGGAATCGGCTGATTTTGACAAAGCTGGAGTGCTAAACTTCAGTTTAGCATTGACTTGATTGCTTATTTTCCCCCGAATTGACAAACATCATATTTCAACCTGATTAAAGTCATTGTTTTAGCTGATTGGAGCGGTTAACTTAAACCATCATTTGAAAGATATATTGCGCGCCGATCCACCATGATGAAGGGAATTATCTCTGCCAGGAAGGTGTAGAGCTAAAATTCCATTAAAAAACGGGGAGGACCTGATCATGAAGTCCCTGCTGTTAAACTCCGTTTGGATTTTCGGGATTGCGCTGCAAAGCCTGCTGTTCGGGCAATCCTGGATCGTCTCCACCACTCCCGCCCAGAACGCCTTCAACATCGACCCCTCCGCGAATATCCTGGTGACCTTTAACCAGGATATCGATCCCGCCACGCTCACCAGCGCCACCATCCGGGTCAACGGATCGCTGAGCGGGCTGCACCCCAGCGGCAGCATCACCTACAACAACGCCGCGAAAACCGCGACGTTCGACCCCGATACGGATTTCAAATTGGGTGAAATTATCCAGGTAACCCTGACCACCGGCATCCATAACCTGGGCGGGAATCCCATGCCCGCGCCGTTCGGCTGGAGTTTTACGGTGGGAGCGCTGAGCGGGAGCGGGTTGTTTGTGGAGGCGGACAGTACGGATATCGGCAGTTTTTCCTGGGGAATCATTGCCGGGGATTGGGATGGAGACGGCGACCTCGATTTAGCAGTTGCGAATGATGACGGTTTCCAGGGAACCACCGTTTCCATTTTGGAGAATGGCGGCCAGGCCAATTATACCGAGATTGCGGCCATTAATGTGGGAAACAGCCCCCGGAATTTGACCGCCGGCGATTTTGACGGCGACGGCGACCTGGATATTGCGGTAATCGTTACCTCTGCCTCCACTGTCACCATTCTGGTCAATGATGGAAACGGGAATTTTTCTCCTTTTCAACCCACCGCCACAGTAAACAGCGCTATTGACTTAACCGCGGCGGATTTTGACGGCAACGGAACGTTGGATTTGGTCGTCGCTGCTACAAACGCCATTTCCACCCTTTCCAATGATGGAAGCGGCAATTTTGTTATTGTATCGGTTATACCAGTGGGATATCTCCAAAGCGCCGTCACCAACGGGGATTTCGACGGCGACGGCGATTTTGATTTGGCGGCGACCGGCTGGCCATCCGATACCCTGGCGATTTTTTTGAATAACGGAGGCGGCATATTCAGCCAAACTTCTACACTGAACGTAGAAAGAGCTTATTATCCGCCAAACACCGCGGACCTGGACGGCGACGGAGACCTGGATTTACTGGTTCCCCGCTCTAATTCTAACGGTTTTTCCATTTTGATCAATGACGGAAATGCAAATTTTGATCCTTCGATAGTGGTTTCGACAGGAGCTTTTTCATCTGCGATAGAACCGGCAGATTACGATAACGACGGAGATTTGGATCTGGCGGTGGCCACCGGCTGGCTAAGAGTTTTCCAAAATCAAGGAAATTTGAATTTCACCCAAACCGGCCAGCACTTTTCCCTGGGCGACGGCGTTTTAGGAATTACCTGCGGAGACCTGGACGACGACGGCGACCTGGATTTGGCGGTAACTTCTTACCGGAATGCCGTGGTCATCTACAAAAACCGCCAGTTGGAGCAGGATATTTCTCTCTCAAATAATATCATCGATTTCGGGGTGACCAAAATCGACAGCACCCGGAGTCGAACATTTAAAATTTACAACCTCGGGGTGGTACAGGATTTGGAGGTTAACAGCATTTTATCTTCTAACCCGGCATTTTCCGCCAATCCTGCCAGCGGGATGATTCCGCCCGGGGATTCTCTGACTATTACAGTTTCTTTCACCCCTTCCGCCAGCGCTACTTACCGCGACAGTGTAACCATTCTCAGCAACGATCCGGAGACTCCCCAGGTATCGGTTGCCGTGCAGGGGCATGGCTACCCGGTTGTTTCCACCGCGCCAGGGCAGCACGCGCTGAACGTCGCCCCGGATTCGGATATTATTGTTACTTTTGCCGATGATATGAATACTGCTTCTTTTACCAATAATACTATCAGGATTTATGCCTCTCAGAGCGGATATCACAGTAGCGGCAATATTAATTATAATCCTGCCAGCCGGGAGCTCAGTTTTAATCCCGATAATGATTTTTTAATCGGGGAAAACGTGGAAGTAACATTGACCCGCGGAATCCAAACTGTAGGCGGGGACAGCCTGCCGGCGGCTTACCAGTGGGGCTTCAGGATTCAAACATTAAATGGCAGTATGGTGTTTGGAGATACCCTCGCGAAACCGGTGGGTAATTTTGCAAATTCAATGACAACTGGGGATTTTGATAATGATGGGGATTTGGATTTTGCGGTATCGAGAGAGACATATTTTGACATCTGGCTGAATGATGGCAATGGAAATCTAACCCCGGGAACGACTGTCAATATCGGCTTCTATGCTTATTCCGTATCCGCCATCGACCTTGACAGCGACGGGGATCTGGATATAATGGCGGGAGCCGCCAGTTCCGATCAAATCTTATTTTTCAGTAATAACGGAAATGGAATCTTTACCTATGCGTTTGCCCTGCAGGTGGGATATGATACCGGTCCCATTCTAAAGGGGGATTTCAATGGCGATGGATATCTGGATTTAATAGTCACAGGAACACCATGGGGGAGTCTATCCGTGTTCATAAATAACCGGAACGGCGGCTTCACTCTCAACTCGAATATTATGATCAGTATGAGCACCCTTGCGCAGGGAGATATAGATAATGACGGGGATTTGGATATCATTGTCGGAAGTTATTTTCCGCAATACAATTTATTTATTTTGGAGAATGATGGCGCGGCAGGCTTTGCTCAAACCTCCACAGTAAGCTTAAGTTTTCCGGTTCCTATAAGAATAGTGGTGAATGACTTCAACGGCGATGGCGCGGTTGATTTGGTCGTAACCTATGAATTCGACAGCGAAATATCCTTTTGGGCTAATGACGGAACCGGAAATTTTTACGAATCTACAACTTTGAATCTCGGGGGGATTTACACCCCGGATGTTGTGGGGGATTTAGACGGGGACGGCGATCTGGATTTGGCGCTGAACTTATACGCTTTCAGTACCCCCCAACCGCCAATTTCCATAGTGGCCAATAACGGAAGCGGCCTCTTCACGGGGTTTTCCACTGCAACGATCAATCCGGAAAGTTCCCTGAAAGGGGGAGATTTTGATGGGGACGGGGATTTGGACCTGGCATTCTTGAAATTCGCTGCCAATATTTACAATATCATCATTCTCAAAAATGGCCCGCCAGTAGGCATCATCGGCGGTCCGGAACCGCTTCCCAAAGAGTTCGCCCTGCACCAAAATTATCCAAATCCCTTCAACCCCGCCACCACCATTCGCTACGATCTGCCCAAACCGGCGCAGGTAACTTTGACGATCTATAACATCCTGGGGCAGAAGGTGCGCACCCTGGTGAACGATTATGAAACCGCGGGATATAAATCGGTTGTTTGGGACGGTATAAACGAAGCCGGTCATCCGGTAGGCAGCGGTCTGTATATTTACCGCATCGAGGCGGGAGATTTCCGCAAATCGCTGAAGCTTTTGCTCGTCAAATGAGGAACCGGCGCCTTAAATCAGGAGGCGACAGGTATAATGGGTATTGTTTTCATCCGGCCAATTCTGTATTTTGAATCTGAAAACAGGTAAGCCGGGGCCGGATCAAAGTCTTTAGCACATTATAACCGTATTCACCATGGCCACAGAGAAAAAATTAGACAAAAAGCTGTATCAGGAATGGCAGAAATCCATGCGGCAGTGGAACGAAGCGGAGTTGATCGACCGCATCCGCAACGCCGGAAAACTGACCCCGCAGGAGGGCTGGGAGCAATACCAGGGGCTGGCCCATTTTGCGCTGAATTATTGTCCAAAACCAGGCGAATGGCAGCAACAGCAGAAAATGAGTGATCTGGCTCGCTACTATGAGCGAATTCGTAAGTTGGAGAAATGGAGAAAAAAACA
Organism: Deltaproteobacteria bacterium; assembly: GCA_011526015.1. Lineage (GTDB taxonomy): Bacteria > Calditrichota > Calditrichia > RBG-13-44-9 > J075 > JABWBP01. Next base: position 12,031 of record WYBG01000067.1, read on the forward strand.
TGGACGATCAGCTTAGGGAGCCTCTGCGAAAGGCAGTTCGTTTTCTGGAAGAAAACAGGTATCGTTATGCAATTATCGGCGGGATTGCCATGGCACAGTGGGGGCATATTCGTTATACTCAGGATGTGGATATCAAAGTCCTGGTTCCCGATACCAATTACGATGCCATTCGGCAAAGCATCCGCGCCGCCTTCCCGCAACGCGCCCGTTCCCATGCGCCGGAAAATCCCCTCATCGTGGCCGTCACTATAGATTCCGTTATAGTTGATTTCTTACTGGCGATCCCTGGCTATGAAGAACTGATTATTACAAGAGCGGTTCAACGCGATTTTGGAGGTTGGTCTGCCTGGATTTGTTCCCCGGAAGATCTGATTATTCAGAAAGTGATTGCAGGACGAGGGAAAGATTGGCCGGATGTGGAAGGACTGTTAATTGAACATCAGGGCAAGCTGGATGAAGCCTACATCGAAGACTGGCTTTCCCAGTTTGCCGAAGCGCTGGAGCAGCCGGAAATTTTGCAGGAATACCAAAAGCTGCAGAAGAAAATTCGCGGCCTGGCCGAAAAGTAGCTTCACTCCATGAATTCCCTCCTCGCTTTTTTCACCGACAACCTGCCTTCGCTGAAAAGTATCCTTCTCGGCGGCCCGCCGGCAATTCTGTGGGCTTACGCCTGCCTCTACTTCGCCGGCCGGCTGAAGAAATATCGCGGTTTGGACACCGGCTACGCCCGCAAAATTTTCCACTTCCTGATTTTTACGTCCGCCGCGGGGATTCATCTCGCCTGGGGTTTGCCGGGCGTATTTCTCTTCGGCGCGGCGGCCTCGCTGGTAATTTTCTACGCCCTGCTTCGCGGCGGCGGCCACCTGCTCTACGAAGCCCTGGCGCGGGAAAAAGATGCGCCCCATCGCACTTACTACATTCTGGCCCCCTATTTCGCCACTTTGATTGGCGGGCTGGCCAGCAATTTTTTGTTTGGCAAGGCGGCGATTATCGGCTATTTGGTCGCCGGAATTGGGGATGCGATTGGTGAACCGGCGGGAGTACGGTTTGGTAAGCACTTCTACCGGGTCCCCTCGTTGAGCCGGGTAAAATCGTTTCGCAGCCTGGAAGGCTCGGCGGCGGTATTTCTGGCTTCCATCGCCGTCATTATTGTAGGAGCGGCGATTAGTCCCCATCTCACCGTAACCGCGAATGCTTTCTGGGAAATTCCCCTGCTGGCGCTGGCCTGCACGGTGGTGGAGGCGCTTTCTCCCCATGGCTGGGATAATGCGCTGCTGCAGGTTGCGGCTTCGTTCCTGGCCGTTATCGTCTTATAAATCCATTCTCTTTAAACCTTGCGTTGCTTTTGCTGATTTTTTTTATATATTCCAAAACCGTTTGGGGAATGAATTTCGGTATAATCGTAAACCAGGAGCCGCCAGCAATGGATGACGCCACAAAACTGAAAGAATTCGAAGCCCGCGTCGAGGCGGGGGAAAAAATAGAGCCGAAAGACTGGATGCCGGAAAAATATCGCAAGCAGTTGATCCGCATGATCTCCCAACACGCCCATTCGGAGATCGTGGGTATGCTCCCGGAGGGCAACTGGATTACCCGCGCCCCTTCGCTCAGGCGCAAACTCTCCCTCTTAGCCAAAGTGCAGGATGAAGCGGGGCACGGGCTTTATCTTTACTGCGCCGCGGAAACCCTGGGCGTGGATCGCCATGAGCTGGTGGAGCAGTTGCTGGAGGGGAAGGCCAAGTATTCCAGCATTTTCAACTATCCCACCCTCACCTGGGCGGACATGGGGGTGATCGGCTGGCTGGTGGACGGCGCGGCAATCGTCAACCAGACCATGTTAGCCAAAGCCTCCTACGGCCCCTACGCCCGGGCCATGATTCGCATCTGCAAAGAGGAGAATTTCCACAAGCGCCAGGGCTACGAGATCGTCGCCACCATGGCCGGCGGCGCCCCGGAGCAGAAAAAGATGGTGCAGGATGCCCTCAACCGCTGGTGGTGGCCCTCGCTGATGATGTTCGGTCCCCACGACTCCGACTCCCCCAACAGCGGCGATTTGATGAAATGGAAGGTGAAAACCAAAAGCAACGACGAGCTGCGCCAGCGCTTCGTCAACCTCACCGTTCCCCAGGCCATAGCAGTCGGTTTGACCATTCCCGATCCCGCGCTGAAATACAATGAAGAAACCGCCAACTGGGAATTCGGGGAAATCGATTGGGAGGAATTCTGGGCGGTGGTCAGCGGCAACGGGCCCTACAACCGCGAGCGCATGGATGCCCGCCGCCAAGCCCACGCCGAGGGCGAGTGGGTGCGCAAAGCCGCGGAAGCGTACGCGGAAAAGCAAAGGTTGAGAGATAATAAAGTAGCATGAGGGTGATTCCATGAAGAATCTCTATACCGCCGTCATTAAACGAGACGGCGATTGGTGGATTGGGTGGATCGAGGAAGTTCCCGGGGTTAATTGCCAGGAGGCAACCCGGGAAGAGTTGTTAGAAACCCTGAAAATTACCTTGCAGGAAGCGCTGGAATTCAATAAGCAGGAAGCAATCAAATCAGCCGGAGAAAATTATCAAGAAGAACAAATTGCAGTATGAAACGAAGCGAATTGATCCGGCATCTTCGTTCTCACGGTTGCGAACTGCTTCGGGAAGGAAGGCGACATTCCTGGTGGCATAATCCGGTTTTAAATAAAAGATCCGCGGTTCCCCGGCATAATGAAATCAACGATAATCTTGCAAAAAAATATGCAAAGACCTTGGTATAACTCCAGTGAAATAACCAGCGAACCAGGAATATCAGAAAGGCGATCTGATGAGTGAAGATAAAAGCACACCTGGCGAAGTTCGTAACACTGACACCCAATGGCAGCTTTGGGAAGTGTTCGTGCAGGAACAACAGGGCGCGCCCCACGAACACGCCGGCAGCCTGCACGCCCCGGACGCGGAAATGGCCCTGCAAAACGCCCGCGACGTGTACGCCCGCCGGGGGAGATTGCTGAGCATCTGGGTGGTGCCCGCCGGCGCTATCACCGCCTCTGCGCCTGCGGACGACGGCCCCTTTTTCGATCCCGGCAATGACAA
>WYBG01000502.1 GCA_011526015.1 Deltaproteobacteria bacterium
AGCGCTTCGGACAATTCCCGGACCGTTTGAAACCGCTCCCCGGGATTTTTAGCCAGGCAGCGAGCAACCAGATCATCCCATTTTCCGGAAATATCGCCCCGTAGCCGGGAGGGCGGGGGCGGCTCGGTGTTGAAAATGGCATGGATCAGGGCCATTTCGTTTTCGCCGCTGAAGGGCAGTTTGCCGGTCAGAAGCTCATAGATGATCACCCCGAAAGAAAAAATATCCGCCCGCTGGTCCACGTTCATCCCGGTCACCTGCTCCGGCGCAACGTAGCCCAGGGTTCCCAATACCGTGCCCCGGGAGGTCATGGTGCTCACCAGCGAGGATTTGGAAAGCCCGAAGTCCATGATCCGAACTCTGCCATCGCCATCGAGCATAATATTGCCGGTTTTCAGGTCGCGGTGGATGATGCCTTTGGAGTGAATCTCCCGCAGCCCTGCGGCAATTTGCAGGAGGAAATCCTCGGCTTTCTCCGGCGTAAGGGGGTGATTGCCGGCCAGGTAATCCCTCAAAGTGCCGCCGGGCAGGTACTCCATGGCAATAAAACCCTGCGTTTCCGTCTCCCCGATCTCGAACACTTTTACGATATGGGGATGGGAGAAAGAGGCCAGCAGCCGTCCTTCGTTAGAGAAGCGCTTGCGGTTTTCCGGGTCCTTGAGCAACTCTTCATTCAACAGCTTGAGGGCCACGGTTTGTTTGTTGTTCAGATCCAGCGCCCGGTACACCTCTCCCATGCCCCCTTTGCCCAATAATTCCCCCAATTTATAATGGGAAACCATCCGCTTTCTGGCCGCGAACAGCGCCTGCCAGTTGGCCGCGATCCATTTTCCGGTTCGGATCAATAAAAACAGGGCTCCGCCGTAGAGCAAAAATGCCCACCAGCGCAGCCACCAGGCCGGTTTGACGGAGAAGGAAAAGCCCAGGGGAGATTCCGTCCAGATTCCGCTGTTGTTGGCGGAGAAAACTTCGAAGGTATAATCTCTCGGCCAGAAAAAAGCCGGCAAATTGGTGTAGCGGATTTTGTTCTCCCGGGTTTCCGGCGACCAGTCGGGATCGTAACCGCGCAGGCGGGAGCGGTAGAGAACCTGCTTTTCGTTGGCAAAGCTGAGCGCGGTGTATTCGATTGCAAACTGGTTGTTTCCCCGGTTATCTTCCGTGAAACTGCTGCTTTTGACGCGCAGCAGCGGGGCGGCGGGGTTGGATTTATCCAATGCCGGGTTATAAATGGTGAGTCCCCGGGGAGTGCCGAAATAAACCCGGCCGTCGCTCCCCACGGCCACGGATTCCAGCCAGTGGGTTTCGTTGCTGAGCAGGCCCTCTTCCCGGGTCACCCGCCGGATTACCTTTAAGGCCCGGGGGTCGATTTCCGCCAACCCTTTATTGGTTCCCGCCCAAATGGTGTTGGAGACGGGCGATATCGCCATGCTGACCACGCTGTTATTCGCCAGGCCGTTTTCCTGGGTGAAATGGTGGATCGCTTTAAAACCGGATTGTCTGATAACGTACAGCCCGCTGGAAGTGCCGGCCCAGAGGGTGTCTCCCCGGCAGATCAATTCCAAAATTTCATTGGTGGGCGCGCCGGCGGTGGTATTCCAAACCGCGTGAAAAACCTCTTCCGTTATGGTGTAATCCGCGGGGTTACGGCTGAAACGTTTTAGCGCCGCCAGGGTAAGGGGGATGCGGCTGGAAAACAATCCCCGGTCGCCGCTGCCAACCCAGAGGCGGCGCTGACCATCTATTGCCGCGGTATAGATAATACTGGGGGGAATGCCGCTCTGCTCGTCGAAGATAAACCAATCCCCTTCCGCAAAGCAGATGATCCGCTTATAGCTGTTGAACCACAGGGTTTCGACGGTCTCGGGGCCGGTTTCCGAGCGGGGAATCCGGAACCGGTTGCATACCCCGATGATTCCCACGTCGTAAAAAGCGAGATATTTTTCCTGCCCCAGCAGGCGAATTTTGGTGGTCTCCGGTTTTCCGGCGAAGCCCGGGAGGCGCTCGCGGTCTGCAACGCAGTTCAACCCGGCGAAGTTGCCGATCCAGAGGCGCTTTTTTTCATCGATGCAGAGGTCATAGACGGTATTGCTGGGCAGGCCGCGGGAAATGTCGAGATACTCCGCTTCGGTATAATTCTTTAAGCAAACCGCCCCGCCCATGGTGGCCAGCCAGAGGGGAAACTGCGCGGAAGTGTCGGTTCCCGGCTCTTGCGGCGGAATAACAGCGTCGATGTTGGGAATGGGGAGCAGGGGGCCGGCGTTTCCCGGGGATTGACCGCTGAGGTGGAGAAAGGCGCGGTGGTTGTAGCGAAGTTTCGAGACCCCGCCGTTCTGCGCAAACCAGAGATTCCCCTCCCGGTCCCGGCAAACATCATGAAGCGCATCGCTTAATAACCCGTTCCCGGTGGTCAGGATTTCCCCGGGCCGGCCCGGCTCGCCGGGAGAGAGCTTCAGCAGCCCGGATCCGAAACTGGTAATCCAGAATGTCCCTTCAGAATCCTCCAACATGGCATAAACAACGTCGCGGAGTTGCCGGTTTACCAGCTTGATCCGCGCCGGCCGGCGGCGTTCATTTAGCCGCCAGATGGCGCCATCGGCGTAGCCGCCCCACAAAACCCCGGAAGACGTTTCGTATAAGGTATGGGTTACCGCCAGGGAGGTATCCTGCTCATCCGCAAATACCTCAAATCGCTCCGTTGCGGGATTGAAGACCAGCAAGCTTTTTCCCGCGGCGCACCAAACAGCGCCCTCCTTCCTGCCCAGCAAGGCGTAAACGATCTGGTTCCGGCCGTCCCGCTGGGGATCGGTAGAAAAGGTATCGGCAATGGCAACCTGCTCACCCAGCCTGCCCGCCAGTTCCCCGGCGGCAGGTAGCAGGCGGTAGCGGATCACTCCCAGGCCGGTCGTTCCAACCCAGATGTTGCCATCGGCGTCCCTGGCGATGGCGTTGGGGGCAACCTGGCTGATGGAGGTTTGCGCCAGGGCGATATGGTTCAGGGAGGTGGCAAAACGAAGCGGTTGATTGTAGGAGTGCTCCGAAATCACTCGTTCGGTTGCGGCAATACCGACGTCGTTCAACACCCAGAGCCTCCCATGGCCGTCTTCCGTTACATTCATGACGTTGAGGTTGGGAAGCCCCTGCGCGGTGGTATAAAGCTCCAGTGAATTCCCGTCATAGCGCGCTAGGCCGGATGAATAAACGCAAATCCAGATATACCCGGCGCGATCCTGATAGACATTATAAATGGAAGCGGAGGGCAGGGGATTCAACTCATTATCGGGAGTGTAATGGGTAAAAGGAAGCTCCCGGGCGAAGGAAAGGATGCAGAAGCAAATGGTCAGGGCAATTCCCTTTATCGTGAGCACCGGAACCCCAGGTTTTTATCCTGTTCGCAAGCAGAACGCAACACGAACCCTGTTGCTGGTTAGCCATAACGCCTGGCGGTTGAGCCGCGTGAGAAACGTCCCCCGGAACTACCTTGAATACTGCGGAAATTTACTATTTTCCGGCGCCTTTTCAAACACCAAATACTCTTGCGCCGCACTAAACAGCGAAGCGTAGATGACATTTTTGTTGGCGAATTCTGCGCTTAGTGTTAAATTAGAAATAAATGACGTGCATGCGTTTCAAAACCTGATTAGGATGTATGGCTGACCAGATAACAAAATTTGCCCGGGTCATTATTCCCATCCCGGTGGATACCCCGTTTTCCTATTCCAT
>WYBG01000503.1 GCA_011526015.1 Deltaproteobacteria bacterium
GCATCAATCCGATCAGCAAGGGTATGTCATCTACCCGTTCGTGGATCAAAGAAAGTGTCTCGGCCATAGCGCCGAAAATATACGCAAATTAAATTTACCCCGCGCAGTTTTGCGCGAAAGATGAGTTTGTGAACAGAAGTAGAATTTAGTTTTTCGTATTCAAGAACCCTTTCTTCTATATCTCTCAACAATTGGGTTAAATAAATTTCAAAACCAAAACCAGAACCCAATGAAATTGCAATAAGCGTATTAAAATCTTTAAATAAAAAATCATCAGATGAGCTTCTACTTACTACTCCACGTTGATTTAATTCTGATTTAAGATTCGTTAAGAGTTTTCGTCTTATTTCGAATAATGCTTTATGTGCAACTGAGAGCGATAAACCCTGGTGGAATTTATCTGTCATATCAATACTCTACTATTTTTGTTGCCACCTAACTCTCATTCATCAACGGATCAATCATCACCTCGCCCCCCTCTACCACATCTACAATCAGTCGATTTCCATAAAGCAAGGACATACCTGCCAGCGGGCCTCCCTCTGTTTGCAGCACCAGAACCTCTCTTTCCCGGCCATGCCACAGCATCTTCGCAAGGTACACATCCAGGAGCACGACATTCCCATCCCCAAGAGTTGCCAGACGATTACCAGCCAATTGCAATTTCAGGCGAGTGATCAGGTTGCCTGGCAAGGTCAAATAACCGTTAAAGCCGGTATCTATCACAGCGGAGACTTTGCGGGTTCGCTTTGTTCGGGTGAGAATCTCCAATTCGATGACCGCTTCTCGATGTTCCGAAACATTGCCGATGATCATCACTCATCCATATAGAAGGTGTTTGCCAATATGATAAGCAGTTGGAAAACCGATCCGCAGCCCGTATAGAACGGCATTGGGATGCCGGGCCAGCAAACGTTTCGTAGCGATCAAATCGTCGAGATCGATTTCGTATTCACCGGTTACGATGTCAATAACTACAAACTTTCCCTTATGAACGGTTTCAACCTGGTCTCGAATCTGTTGCGCATAAATCGCTTCACCTCGCGATAATACTTCCTGGGGGGTGTAATTTGCATAAGGCATGGCGATATTCTCCTTTTTTCCAAAATGCCCCTGGCGGCCACGTTGTTTTCTTCATTTTCCTGCTATCGATAAAATTAACCACCCGGCAATTGATTCGCAAAGGGGAATTTTTCTGCTCGCAAAAAATCTCAGCGTTAAAAAGTTTGGGAATGACGGCAAATTATTCGCTGCGTTTAGCTGCTCGAATTCGTCTCCTCAGCGATTCAGGTAATAGAGGCGCAGCACGTGCAGCTCCTCGTAGGACACCTGCCCGCCCAGGGCCTCGAAAACCGGGCGGAGGCGCTGGGTTCCCAATTTATCGAATACGTAAAACACCTTTTGCTGCGCCTCCGCCGGGAGCGCGGAAAGCGCCTGTAACTCCTCCGCCCGCAGCTTGTACCCCTCCTGGTAAAATTTATACAAATGCTCCAGGATAGTCGGCAATTTGACCTCATAGGCCGCCATCAACTCCCGGATCGATTTTCCGCTGTTATAAGCCTCCCCCACCTCCACGTGGCGGGGCTTCGGCGGGGCTTCCGGTTTGGGGCGGGAGACCGGCAGGGGGCGTTCTTTAGTACGTTCTTTGATCTGGTGCTCCATGCAATAGCGGCGAATGGCATTCAGAAACAGGGCCCCGTATTTGGCGAACTTGGCCTCCCCCACCCCGTGCATGCGCATGAAGCTCTGCACCGATTGGGGATAAAAGGAGGCCATCTCCACCAGGGATTTGTCAGAAAATATAACGTAGGGCGGCACGTTGGCGCGATCCGCCTGCTCCTTGCGCTGTTGGCGCAGGATTTCGAACAGGGTTTTATCATACGCTTCGGATACCTCTTTGCCGCGTCCGTATTCCAGCGCTTCTTCCTGGAGGGCCCCAGTCACTTTCTCCCTGCTGCCCAAGACTTCGTATGCTTTGGGAGTGAGCTTCAAGCTGCCGTAGGCGGGGTCCTTGGTCAAATAGCCCTGGCGGATGAACTGCCGCGCCAGGTGTCCCCACTGTTTTGCGGAATATTCCCGGCCAACCCCGTGGGTGGGCAGATTGTTGTGCCCGTGCCGGATGATCTTTTGCGACTCCGACCCGCGCAGCACTTCGATAATGTGGGCGCTGCCGAAAAGCTGCCCGGTGCGGTAAATGCAGGAGAAGAACTTCTGGGCCGGGATGGTGATATCCTCTAACTCCTTCTGGCCGGAGGAGGTGCAATTATCGCACATCCCGCAGTTCTCCTCGTCGTAAGCCTCGCCGAAATAGCGGATCAACGGCTTGCGGCGGCATTCGCTGCTCTCTGCGAAATCTACCAGGCTGTCCAGGTGAAACCTGGCCACCTGCTGCTGCAACGGGTCTTCTTTCTGGTCGATGAAATAGCGGATTTTCTGGGTATCGCCGATCCCGAACAGCAACAGGCAGTCGGCGCGCAGACCGTCGCGCCCCGCCCGCCCGATTTCCTGGTAGTAGGATTCGATGCTCTTGGGAAGGTCGTAATGGATGACAAAGCGCACGTTGGATTTGTTGATGCCCATCCCGAAGGCGATGGTAGCAACGATAATTTGCACGTTGTCGCGGATGAACAGCTCCTGGTTCTCTTTGCGCTCCTCATCGGACATGCCGGCGTGGTAAGGCCGCACCGAATACCCCTGGGCGTGCAGGCTCTCGGCCAGGGACTCCACCTGCTTGCGGGAAAAACAGTAGATAATTCCGGACTGGCCGGAAAATTTTTTCAGAAAATCCAACGTCTGCCCCAGGGCATTGGATTTGGGAGCCACCTGGATGAACAAATTCTCCCGGTTAAAGCTGGCGATAAACTTTTGATGCTGCTGAAACTGGAGATTCTCGCAGATATCTTCCCGAACCCGCGGGGTGGCGGTGGCGGTGAGGGCCATGCACACCGCGCCGGGGAAGCGATTCCGCACCCCGGCGATCTGGCGGTATTCGGGGCGGAAATCGTGCCCCCATTCGGAGATGCAGTGCGCTTCGTCGATGGTCAGGCAGTCCACCGGTATGGAGGTCAGGAGGGAGAGAATATCGGGTTTTAGCAGGGTTTCCGGGGCCACGTAGAGCAGTTTGGCCTCGCGGTTTTTGATCCGGTTACGGTTCCGGGAATACTCTTCCTGAGTCAGCGAACTGTTCAACAGCACCGCGCTGACTCCCAGCTCCACCAATTGCTCCACCTGGTCTTTCATGAGCGAGATCAACGGGGAAACCACCACGGTTAACCCCTCGAATATCAGCGCCGGAATTTGATAGCAGAGCGATTTGCCACCGCCGGTGGGCATAATCACCAGGACGTCAACCTTTTGGAGCGCCGTCTGGATGATCTCTTCCTGCAAGGGCCGGAAGTCATCGTAGCCAAAGACGGTCTTTAAAATGGTTAGGGCTTTCGTCGGCATGGAATCGCTTCGTAACTCGTGATGCGTAACTCGTAACAAAAACGGAATACGGAATACGAAAAATGTATGCGTATTGCGTAACTCGTAAATCGCTAATCTTACCTCTGTTGTCTCCGTTTGCTCCTGTTAAAAAATTACCGGAACACCTGAACACAGCGACTGAACCGTTCACTCTCCGCGCTTTTCGGCCAGCGGGCCATTGGGATCGATAAGCTCCTTCAAATCCCGGTAGGAAATCCCTAACTCCGTGGGGCCCATGGCGTAAGGCGCGACCTCATAGTTGTTGTAATAGAACACGACGCCGGTATCGCCGACCGCGAAATTGTCGGTCAGCTTGAACTGCTCATTTTCGAACCAGAAACCGGCGTCCGCGTAGGTCTGGTTTGGCGCAATGGCTTTCAACTCCCGAAAGCGTTTCTCCGCGACAATATTCAGACGCTCCTGAAACCCTTCCGTAAACAGATCCTTCAAGGTTAGCCGTTTTCCGCTTTGCAGGTCGAAGTTGACATAATAAACCCCGGAATTCGGGTGCGCCCCGCCGGTAAAAGAAAATTCATAAAAACTCAAGCTTGCCAGGCCGGCGTTCTGGTAATAGACCTTGATTTCCCTTTCAATCGACCAGCTGGTTGGGTAATCCGGGAAATCGACCTTGAATTTTTTATACTCTTCGATAAACTGGCTCAAGGCCGCTTCCACGTCTTCCGCGGGCTTTTCGCCCAGCATGGGCCTCAGGAGGGCTTTGCGGACGTATTCATTGATGCTGTCCTTCGCCTGGGGAGTGGGCGCGGCCAATATAGCCGGGTATTCGATGGTGATAGAGGCGCAACTGGTATCCGGTTCGTCGCACACACCGTAGGTTTTGTCCAGGTCGATGGTTTCATAGGCGAGGGCGGCGGTTTGGGCCGCATCGGCGCCCTCCTTTTTGGCGCAAGCGGCCAGCAAAATTAAGGAAACGCTCAAAAGAAGGATACTGAAACGCATGTCTCTCTCCTTGAAATAAACAATAGAGTTGCTGCGAAATGAAAAAAAGGCCACGAATTTCCACAAATTTTCACGAATGGTTTTTTTAGAAGGTACTTGTTTTTCTTCGTGTTCATTCGTGTTTATTCGCGGCTGGCTTTTGAGCAAACCGGCTCAAATGAAACGCAAACGGCGATAAACCGCGTCAGTTCTGCGCCCGGTACACTTCGATTGTTTTGATGACCACCGGTTGCACCGGGTGGGTTTGCAGGCGCAGATCGCTGTTTCCGTAGGTGCGCACGTTGGCGATTTCGTTCACCACGTCCATTCCGCCGGTCACTTCGCCGAAGGCGCTGTACTGGTTGTTCAGGTGCGCGGCGCTGCCGTGCATGATGAAAAACTGGCAGCCCGCGCCGGCCCGGGGATCGGACACCCGGGCCATGGAAAGAACCCCGGGGCGGTGGTCGCTGTCGTTGAACTCGTTGGGAATGTTCACCAGCGGGCCGCCCTGGCCGTCGTTGTAGGGATCGCCGTCTTTAGAATTGGGGTCCCCGCCCTGGATCATAAACCCGGGGATGACCCGGTGGAACTGGGTGTTGTCGTAAAACCCGCACTCCGCCCGGGTGATGAAATTGAAACAGGTAAGGGGGGCTTTATCGGGATAAAATTTCACTTCAATTTCGCCGTAATTGGTGACGATCCGCGCCCGCAGGTTTTGCATCTGCGCGGCCAGAAACTGCATGTGGCTGAAACTGTCTTGCAGTTTTTGAAAATCGTCTTTCAACTGCGTGTTTTCCTGCTTGATTTCTTCCACCTGGCGGGAAAGATCCGCATTTTGCCGGGCCAGGCGCTCGATTTTCCCCTTATCCCCGCAGGAGAAGATCAAGAACGAAATAGCCAGCAGGCTGACAATCAAATTCTTCATTTTTCCCTTCCTCGCGATGTTGAATCGTAATTGAGTAGTGGTTTTATATTTTGACTGATAACATTTGTTTTCATGCCACGAAGCCACAAAGGCGCTAAGTTTTCACCAAACATTTAATACCTCTGTGACGCTTCGTACCTTAGCGCCTTTGTGGCAATTACTCTTTCATCAGTCAAAACTTAACCACTACCCGTAATTGAATCTCCCGGGGATTCGAAATCCCCGGCAAGTTGAGAGCCGAAAAGCCATAGAGGATATAAGATTCGGAGAGTAAATTCAAGAAAAAAATATAAATCCGGCGTAACAATTCGGCCACCACAGGGATCCCATGAAGCGGCTCCTTCGGAGAAAACGGCCTCACGACTCAGGCAAAGCGTTGCGCCCCGCAACTCCTCACTCTATATTTTTGCCTTGCGCAGCAAATTGGCGTTGCCGACCACGGAGACGGAGCTGACCGCCATGGCCAGCTCCGCGATGACCGGATGGAGCAACCCCGCCACGGCCAGGGGAATGGCCAGCACGTTGTAGAAAAAAGCCCAGAAGAGGTTCTGCTTGATCTTGCGGAAGGTGGCCCGCGAGAGGGCAATCGCGCTGACCAATCCGTTGAGATCCCCGCGCACTAAAGTCACGTCCGCGGCTTCGATGGCGATGTCCGTGCCGCTGCCGATGGCGATGCCCACGTCCGCGCGCACCAGCGCCAGGGCGTCGTTGATGCCGTCGCCCACCATGGCCACCGCCCCGAACTGCTTGCGCAGCCGCTTCACTTCCTGCACTTTTTGCTCCGGCAGAACCTCCGCGGCCACGTGGTCGATGCCGGCTTCCCGGGCAATCGCGTGCGCGGTGCGACCGTTATCCCCGGTAATCATGGCGGTTTGGATACCCATCCGGCGCAGTTTCTCCAGCGCGGAAACCGCCTCCGGCTTCAGACGGTCGGCAATCCCCAGGAGGCCCAACGCCCGGCCGCCCCGGGCAACCACAACGACCGTCTTTGCCGAGTCCTCCAACTCCTGAATCGTTGGCTCCAGGGAGGCCAGATCAATTCCTTCCCGGCGCAGGAACGCCGCGGAGCCTGAAAAAACCGCTTCCCCGTCCAATTGCCCGCGAACGCCCATTCCCGGAACGGCGCTGAAATTCGCCACTGCTTCCGGGCGGATATTCTCCGCGCTGATCTTCCGGCGCACCGCCTCCGCCAGGGGATGCTCGGAAACCGCCTCCAGCGCCCCGGCGACCGTCAGCAATTCCTCCGCAAGTATTTCGCTTACGGGAATCACATCAACCACCTCCGGCTTGCCGACGGTGAGGGTTCCGGTTTTATCGAAGGCGATCAGGCGCACGTCCTTCAAAGCCTGGATCGCTTCGCCTTTGCGATAGAGAATTCCCCGCTGTGCGCCCATCCCGCTGCCCACCATCAAGGCGGTGGGAGTGGCCAGGCCCAGGGCGCAGGGGCAGGCGATGACCAACACCGCAATGGCCGCGAAAATCGCCAGGGTAACGTTGCTGCCGGTTTTGGGCAGCCAGGGAATAATTCCCTGCGCCGAAAACAAAATCTGGCGCATCGTATCGGGAAACAGCAGCCAGGCGGCAAAAGTGAGGATTGACAGGGCCACGATAATGGGCACGAAAATCGCGGTCACTTTGTCGGCAAAAGCCTGGATGGGCACTTTGGTGCCCTGTAACTCCTCCACCATTTTGATCATCTGCGCCAGGAAGGTATCGCGCCCGATTTTGGTCGCGCGTACTTGCAGGGCCCCGTGCTGGTTCACAGTCGCGCCGATGACCGCGTCGCCGGCGCTTTTGCGCAGGGGCATGGATTCGCCGGTGGCCATGGACTCATCCACCGCGCTCTCGCCGGAAACCACTTCCCCGTCGGTGGGGATTTTTTCCCCGGGGCGCACTACCATCACCTCCGCTACCCGGATCTCTTCTACCGGAATTTCGATCTCCTCGCCGTTGCGCAGCACCCGGGCGGTCTTCGCGCCCAATTCCAACAGTTTGCGGATGGCTTGCGAGGCGCGGCCGCGGGCGCGGGATTCCACGTAGCGCCCGGTAAGGTGAATCGCCATGATCATGCTCCCCACCGCCGCGAAATTGGCAATCGGGATAAAAAAGCCCAGTACCCCGGTGGAAACGCTCGCCAGGGTACCCAGGGCGATCAACACGTCCATGTTGGCGCTGCCGTGCGAGACGCTGCGCCAGGCGGATTTCAGGGTTTCCCAACCCGGCCAGAACAGCACCGGGAGGGCTAACAAGACCATGCCGGTATTCATAATGGCGTGGGTAGGCCACATGATCCCCCAGAGCATTTCCGGGATCATCCACATCATGGTGGGCGCGGCCAGCGCCCAGGCGATAAGCATCCGCCGCCGGGCGATCTGCCATTTCTGCGCCGCTTCATCCTCCGGCGCGGGGGGCTTTTCTTCGCTTTCCAACGCCGCCTCGTAACCGGCGTCGCGCACCGCCTGAATGAGTTCCGGCGCCCCGGTTACTTCCGGCAAATAGGTTATGTAGGCTTTTTCGGTGGCAAGATTCACGGTAGCCAGGGAAACCCCGTTCACCTTGCGGAGAGCGCGTTCCACGTTGTTCACGCAGCCGGCGCAGTGCATCCCGGAGATCTTCAGGATCGCTTTTTCGCGGGCGCGATCCACCCCGTAGCCGCTCTCTTCCACGGCTTTTTCCAGCGCTTCCAGGGAAACAAAGTTGGGATCGAAAGTCACCAGCGCCTTCTCCGTGGCCAGGTTTACCCCTGCGTCCGAGACGCCGGGTACCTTCTTCAGCGCCCGCTCCACGTTGGCGACGCAGCCGGCGCAGTGCATGCCGGTAATTTTAAGCTGTATTTTCTCTCCGCTTTTCTCCGAAGGAGCTTCTTTTTCAATGGTTGGAACAGTATTCATCAAGCTTCACACTTCATCTCATGGTTTCCCGCCGGGGTGCAGGGCTGTTGCATTCTATGCAAAACTTTTTACGCTGAAGGCGTTTTACACCACAGCCCAGGGTTCTCCCGGTTTTCCGGGAGAACCCTGGGACAGACAAAGAGAGACCAATCCATAAAAACCCTGAAGGGGTTTGACAAGGCGGGTTTTGTAAAACCCTTTCAGGGTTTTGGTAGATTTACCAACTTCCGACCCAGGGTTCTCCCGGAAAGACGTGAGAACCCTGGGCTGAAATGTATAACGCCTTCGGCGTAATAGAAGGCAATAACCCAGGCTGGCAGGCAAGAGCAAATCGCAATTCGCCCCTACTTTAATAATAACATCCGGCGCGACTGGCTGAAATCTCCCGCTTCGATTTTGTAGATATAAATTCCGCTGGAGACCGGGGCGCCGCGCTCATTTCTCCCGTCCCAACGAACGGAATAATACCCCGCCGGCTGTTGCTGGCTCACCAGGGTGCGCACCTTCTGCCCCAGGAGGTTATAAACGGTCAACTCTACGTCGCTGAAAGCCGGTAGCTGATAGCTGATCGCGGTGACAGGGTTGAAGGGGTTGGGATAGTTCTGGTGCAGGGCGAATACCGCCGGCGCACCCGACTCCGGCAGGTCATTTATCCCGGTAACGCTGCTGAGAGAGATGAGCAATCCCCATTCGGTAAAAGTGCCGAGGTGCCCCGCTTTGGCGTCCGCCACGTTGATCTGCCAATCCCCGGTATGATCCTGCCCCAGGAAAGCGCTGAGCAAGCCGGGGTCCGGGCGGAAAACGCCGATGACCTGCTCCCCGGCGGCAAAGGCTACGTTCTCGATGCTCTCCGCCGCTTCATCATCCAGAACGATGTCGGGATTGACGCCCGGGCTTCCCAGGGGCAGCGCCGGGTGGCCGGGGCGATCCAGCAGGGTAATTTCGGTTCCCGCGGGAGAGGTGAGTTTGACCACCAGGTCCCCGAAATTGGGATGGGCGGCTTTGAAGACCACCTCCACGTCGATGATCTGCAAACCGGCGTGGCCGGATACGGTTAGCACGTCGTTGACCCCGGCGGGATTGTTATTGGGAATGGCGATGTTCGGCGCGCGGGAAAGCGCCAGCACCCGGCGGATGTCAAACTCATGGGGCCCGCTGATGGCTTGATTCATATTGGCGGAGACATCTTGCGCAATCACCCGGTAACTGACTACGTCTCCTAAGGAAACCGCGCTGCTGTCGAACCCGAAAAATCCCTGGTAATTTCCCCCGCTGCCGCTCAACCCGAAGGGCGGCCGGGGAACCTGGTTGATGGCGTATTCCACCCATACCGAATCGACGCCGATATTGTCGCTGGCGCTGGCGGAGACCGCCAGGGGCAATTCGCTAATATCTGCGTAGGGGATGGGCGTGTGCGCCAGCGCCGGCGGAACGATATCGGGGCCAGCGTAGAAACTATAATATTCCGCGGGCGCGTTCAGGGGATCGCTTACCCGCAGGCCGCCCTCATCAGACACGGAAATATAATAATTGATATGAACGTTGCTCCCCTGGCCGGGAATGGCGGCGAGGTATTGATTTGCACCCAGCGGCAACAGGGGAACGGCGTTGCTGAAAGATTGGTCGGTGCTGTAATAGACTAACAGAGAATCGGCCAGCAGCGCATTGCTGCCAGGGGTAATTTCCGCGCTCACCTCATAGGGGCCGGCAGTGTTTTCGGTATCGCCCAGGGGAATATGGGCAATGGACGCCGCCACCGCACCTAACGGCGATTCCCAGATGCCCCGCCCGTAAGTGGCGGCGCGCAGCTTACCGGAAGCGTAATGGATTTCCAATTCCTGCACGATGACGTTGGGCATGCCGGTGTTGAACGGTTCCCAATCCGGCATGAAACGGTTACGGTAATACACCCCTATATCCGTGCCTAAGTAGAGCGCGTCTCCGCTGTTCTTCTGCTGCACCACGCAATTGGCAGGGAGATTGGGCAGGGAGCCGGAATAGTTCATCCAGGAACTCCCCGCGTTCGCAGAGGCAAAAATTTTGTTCCCCGCGGAGTAACCGGAGAGGGTGACCCAGAGCTTTTGTGGATCTTCATGGGAAACGGCGATGTAGGTTAACGCCCCTGATAGATTAATCCCGGCGGTGATGTTGGCCCAATTCTGGCCCCCGTCGCTGGTGCGGAAAATGGCGTTCTGGCTGGCGGCATAGATATACTGAGCATCAGAGGGAGCGAGCGCCAGGGATTGCAGCGTTCCCCCTCCCAGGGAAGAGATCTTCACCCAGGATGCGCCGCCGTTGAAAGTTTTCCAGACGTCCCCGTACCCCGCATAGAGGGTTTGCGGATTCTGCGGGTCCATGACGTAGGGGGTAACCCAGGCCCCGTTGCCGGTGATATTATTGGTAATAGAGTTGAAAGAGAGCCCCCCATTCAGGGACTTATTCAACCCCCCGTTTTGAATGCAGGCATAGAGAATATTGGGATTGCTGTAGTCGATAAGCGCCTCCATGCCGTCCGCGCCCAGGACGTGGGTCCACACCGCGCCGTTCATCAAATTGGTGCCGTTATCCTGGGTGCCGCCGATGAGCAGGTTTTCGTTGTAAGGATAGCCTCCGAAGCGGTAAAACTGGGTATTCGCCAGCCCCGCGCTGATATCCGTCCACACTTCCCCGCCGTCAGTGGTTTTAAAAATCCCCCCGTCCGATCCGGCGTATAAGACGTTTCCGTGAAAATCCAGCGCGTGAATATCCGCGTGCACGTAGGGATAAGCCTGCTCCGGGTAGAACCAGTATGCGTTCAAATCCCAGCTGACCCCACCGTCGCCGGATTTCCAGATGTTGATTCCCCCGACGTAAATTTCTTCCGCGTTCGCCGGGGAAGCGGCAATCGCCAGGTCGTACCAGCTTTGCCCCCCAACGCTGGAGCCGTTCGGAGCATAACCGAGGATATTGGGACTATTGGAGCGGAGGGAGAATGAGACCCCGCTGTTGGTGGAACGGTACAATCCGTAAAAATCCGAGTTGTTGGAACTGCCCCCTACCAGGTACACGTAATCCGGGTTGGCGGGGGTAACGGCAACGGCCAGGCGATTCACCGCCGCGGAAGAGGGAACCCCGGAGCCGACCTGGGTAAAGGAGCTTCCGGTATCCGTGGAGCGGTGAAAGGTGGTTCCGCACAGGTACACCACCGAGGGATCAAAGGGTTTGAACTCCATATCCTTGAAATCCCCGGCAAGCGAGAGGCTCCAGTTTGCCCCGGCGTCGGTGGATTTATACACCCCGCTATTGGTCGCCGCCAGCAAGACGTTGGTTTGAGTGGGATGAATCAGAATTTTGCTGATCCGGCGGGCCTGGTAAATGGTCCAATTCAGCCCGGTGGGATTCCAGGTAAGGCCGCCGTCCATAGATTTCAGCACCCCGATGCTGTATGTATCCCCGGCGTCGCCGTCGCCGCTGCCGAGGTAGATAATATCCGGATCCAGGGGATCGATGGCGATGCTGGTTACACCTAACACGGTCAAATCATCGGTAGTGGTGTTCCAGGAATTGCCGCCGTCGTAAGAAACCCACAGCCCCCCGGAGGGCGCGCCGACGTAAATAATATCGCTGTTATTGAGATGCACCGCCGTGCCGTTGATGCGCCCGATGCCGGGATTGTAGCTGGTCGTTACCCAGGAGGTGGGTCCTAAGGGGGTCCAATCGGACACTACGGAACTTCCCACTGCGCCCCGGGGGGATTTCAGGTATTCCGCGTAGGCGTTGGCGGCCTGGTCGGGCGCGGGAATTCTTCCGGAAGGATACACCCGCGGTTCCATAAAGTATTCCCAGCGTTTGAACTGTTTCCAACCGCTGCCGCGTTCGATTTTTTTGCCTTCCCAGTATTCGTTGAAACTGCGTTGAATATCATAGAAATTGGCATTGGGGTCTTGCATCAGCCGCACCCACTCCTGCTGGGCGTGCAAAGATTGGACTGCCCATAACCCGCAAACCAGCATCCCGATCAACACTTTGCTTTTCAAATTCATAGCGCACCTTGTGGTTAAACGTATCATAATCCTTCACCTGACAATTTTCGCTGAATATGTAAAGCGGCGGAGAGTGAGGCAAGAGAATTTCTCCATAAGGAGTGTCAAGCTTCACCTTGAGCGGGGCGCAAAATGGAGCGCCGGGCTTCAGCCACTCTTCCTGCCCCTGCATACTGCCCTCCCGACAATTCGTTCGCATCCCTGCTTACTTGCCGGGATTAAACCTTCCAGGTTCAACTGCCCCTGCTCCTGCCCCTGCCACCTGCCCCTGTTTTTTACTCCTCCAGCGCCACGCTCACCCGGATCAGTCCCCGGAAATCGCCTTCCTTGTAACCGGTGGCTTTGTCATCCGGGTAGAGGGTCGCCAACTGTGCGGAGACTTCTTCCGAGAGCAAATTTTTATCCCCGTGGCAGTTGAGGCATAATCCGGCGGCGAGCAACGGCTGGTAATAGCGGAAGGTGGTCTCACCTTCGCGCTTGATTTTCTGGATATAAGAGGGCGGGAGCGTTTCTCCCTTTTGCGCGGCGGTTTCGTAAACCCGCAAGGCTTGCGCGTCCCAATCATCCGGGGCATTTTGGGGGTTGCGGTATTTGAAGGTGGTGCGCTTCACTTCCAGCACGTTTTCGGAGCTGTCAACGATGCTTTCGGTGAGCTGCAGCGCCTTTTTGCTGCACACTTCGATAGCCGCGCCGGTTCCTCCGCTCTGCATAGCGGCGGTCAACTCCGCAACCAGGGTCTGCTTCAGCTTACCGGCTGCGGCTTCCCCGATGGCGGCGACTTTCTGCGCTTCCGCGGGGGTGGGCCGGCTTTCTGCGGATTCCTGTTTCTGGCAGCCGAGGAACACCAGCAACGCTGTTAGAGCGCCTAAGTAAAAGGATTTTTTCATGATCGGTTTCTCCCGGGTTTGGTATGTGGCATCGAATAATTGTTTTGTAATCGTTAAGGGTTTTAATATATAGCAGATTGCCTGTTTTTGCAACTAATTGGAATGCCCTCAAATTTCTTTTTGGAAATTCGTTATGGTTTTGATAATTTCTCTCGTTTGGAATGACCGTACGATAAAATTATCAAAAAACTCGATTAAGGCGGCAGCGATGCGTTATGATCCCGAGAAACATCATCGCCGTTCCATCCGGTTGCGCGGATATGATTATTCTCGCCCCGGCGCCTATTTTGTAACGATTTGCGTAAAAAACCGGGAATGCCTTTTGGGAGAAATTCGAGGCGGAAAAATGATATTGAACGATTTTGGCAAAATCATTGATTATCATTGGCGAGAAATTCCCACCCATTTTCAGAATGTGAAATTGGATGAATTCGTCGTCATGCCCAATCATTTTCATGCGGTTTTGTGGTTGGTGGGCGGCGTCGGCGACGGTGACGGCGTAGGGGCGAAGCATTCCGGGCAACCCCTTTCTTCGGAACACGACGTCGTCGCCGGGAATGCTTCGCCCCTACACCGCCACAACCGCCACAACCACCGCCACAACCACCACAACCACCGCCACCACCACCCCAACCGCCCTGCTGGCACCAAACCGGGATCATTGTCCGCCATTATTCAAAATTTCACGTCAATAACGTCGCGCAAAATGAACCGAATCCGCAAAACGCCCGGCAAAAATTATGGCAGCGAAATTTTCATGACCACATCATCCGCAACGACCGGGAATTATTCAATATCCGGCAATACATCATTAACAATCCCGCAAAATGGGAATTGGATAAAAACAACCCGATTGATTGGGAAGCAGAAAAATGATCGGTAAATCTATACTTCACTATAAAATTGTAGAAAAGCTTGGCGAGGGCGGCATGGGCGTGGTGTATCTTGCGGAAGATACCAAACTGGAACGCAAGGTTGCCATCAAATTCCTGCCGCGCCATATCGCCGCCAATGCCCGGGAGCGCCAGCGGTTTAAGATCGAAGCAAAAGCCGCCGCAGCGTTGAACCACCCCAACATTGCCACGATTCATGCCATTGAAGAAACCGAAGGCGACATTTTCATCGTGATGGAATACATCGAAGGCCGGGAATTGGGGGACATTATCGCAGGGGCGCATCGCGATGCGCCCCAACATTTCGGGCAACCAATTGGAACCGAACACGACGACGTTGCCGGGAATGTAACCGTTGTAGGGGCGAAGCATTCCGGGCAAGCAATTCCTTCCAAACAAAACGACATCGTCGGGAATGCTTCGCCCCTACAATTACCGGTGGATCAAATCATCCCCATCGCCGCCCAAATCGCCGAAGGATTACAGGACGCCCACGAAAAAGGCATCGTGCACCGCGACATCAAATCCTCCAATATTATGATTGACGGGAGAGGGCGGGTCAAAATCATGGATTTTGGCCTGGCGAAGGTGCGCGGCGGGGCGCAACTCACCAAAGAACATACCACGCTCGGCACTGCCGCTTATATGTCGCCGGAACAGGCGCGGGGGAAAGCGGTGGATCAGCGCACCGACATCTGGTCGTTCGGGGTAGTGTTTTACGAAATGCTCACCGGGGAGCTGCCTTTCAAAAGCGAATTTGAACAGGCGCTGATTTATTTAATCTTAAATGAAGAACCGCAGCCGGTGACCGGTTTACGGCCGGAAATTCCCTTCGAGATCGAACAGATCATCCGCAAAACCCTGCAAAAGGAAGCGCACCACCGCTATGGCTCCATGAGAGAGTTGCTCGAGGACCTGGAAAACTTTCGCCGGGGGATTCGCGCGGTTCCGGCGCACATAACCACACCGGAACCGGCGGCAGCAGAAAATTCCGTTGCGGTGATCGATTTTGCGAATATCAGCGGCGACGCGGCGTTTGACTGGCTGTGCGGCGGAATCGCCGAGACGGTCACCGTTGACCTCAAGAAAATTTCGGCGCTCAAAGTGGCGAGCCGGGAAAGGGTTGCGAATGCGCTGGCGCTTTTCGCGGGAAAGAAAATTAGCGAAGAACACACTCTCATTATTGGTAAGACGCTGGGCGTACAATGGATAGTCTGGGGCGGATTCCAAAAAATTGGCCAGGCGCTCAGGATCACCGCTCACTTCACCGAAGTCTCTACCGGCGAGTGGGTGGGCTCGACCCGGGCGGACGGGATGATGGAGGATATTTTCCAGCTTCAGGATCAAATCATCGCCGCCCTGATGGATACCTTGAACCTGGCGCTGATGCCCTCGGAAATCACAAAGATCGAAACGCCGGAAACCGTGGATATCGAGGCGTACGAATATTGCGCCAGGGCCAGGCAGTTGTTCTACCGGTTTGGCAAATCCAGTTTCGAACAAGCCCGGCAGTTGTTTGAGCAAGCGATTGCGATTGATCCCCAATACGCGCTGGCTTATTCCGGCCTGGGGAGCGTGCACATTTACCGGTTTATCGGCCAGGCCGACGTGCGCGACCTTGACGTGGGCATCTCCTATTTGCAAAAGGCCATCGAATACGAACCGGACCTGGCCGAGCCATACCTCAGGCTGACCTACGCCTATACCCGCAGACAAAGATTACAGGAGGCGGTGCAAACCGGGGAGAAGGCAGCGGCGCTGGATCCGGAGAATTTTCACGCCCATTACTTTTTAGCAGTGGCCTGCTGGTTCAAGGCGTTGCAGGAATATGAGTTGACCCTGGCGGCTGACGCGGTGGCGCATCTGAAAAAGACCATCGCCTTGCAGCCGCAATACGAACCGGCGCGCCAGGTGATTGCCTGGATTTATATGCAAAACGGCCGCTACTCCGAAGCCAAAGAACACTGGGAGCAGGCGGTTGTAATTGAAGAATCCGGGAAATTTGAAGGCGAGAGATTTGTGGGCGCTTTCACTCACCTGGGAAACTGGTACGCTCGCAATCAGCAATTAGATGCGGCGCTGGAGTGCTACCAACGCTCCCTGAAATTACTGGAAAAATCCGACCATCTCTATAGCAATACCGTCCGTGTTCTTACTTATTATCATTGGGGAGCGCTTCATTATCATTTTGGCCAGTACGATGAAGCCCTTAAACTTTACAAGACCGCGCGCGAGCTCATTGCCAAAAATCCCAAAGCGCTGGGAACCGGGTATCTTCTGGTTAAAATCCAGATCTGGCAGGCCCGCAGCTTTTATAAACTGGGGATGCAGCGGGAAGCAAAACAGAGTTTAGAAGCGGCCCTTGCTTTGTTTGAATCCAGAACGGGGTACGATTTCAACATTTATATGGAGGGAAACGACGCTAACAGCTATTACGAATTCGCCGGTTATTATGCACTGGGAAATCAACCGCAAAAAGCCCTCCAATATTTACGCAGGGCTGTTGCCTGCGGCTGGGCGGATCTCCCCTCTCTCGAAGCGGATGGAGGCTTTGCCCGGCTCCGGGAGGATGCGGAGTATCAAAAAATTGTGCAGGAGATAAAGGTGCGGATGCAGTTGTTGTGAAGGGGCGCGACAAATTGCATTCTCTGACGGGAGGCAGAGCCTCACCAGATGCGTCACACAGCAGAGCTGTGCGACGAGCATGAGTTAATGACGGTAATAGTGACATTCACTATTCTCAATTCACCGTTCACCATTCACTATTGCTGTTATTTTTCAATTTAGTGCAGCGGGTCAAGAATTGTGAATGGAGAACAGTGAATTGTGAATGCTTAACTTAATGGCAATGAGGCTCTGCCTCCCGTCAGAAAGGAAAGTCATTGAAAATTTAAGGAGGAGCATATCATGATTTTGATTGTCGGCGCTACCAGCAAGCTCGGCAGAGCCCTCATACCGCTGCTGCTGGCGGAAGGCGTGGCGGTGCGCGCCATGACGCGCACGCCGGAAAAGGCAGGGGACCTGCGGAATGCCGGTGTGGAAGTCGTCGCCGGAGATTTACGCGATCCCGCCTCCCTGGCGAAAGCCTGCGCAGGAGCGGAAAAAGTGCTGGCTGCCGCCCATGCCTTCCTGGGCCGGGGCAATAATACCCCTGAAAAGGTGGATGGCGCCGGCAATCGCCATTTGATCGAGGCCGCCAAAGTCGCCGGAGCTAAACATTTTGTGTTTACCTCCGCGCTGGGGGCCGGCGCGGATCAACCGGTTGATTTCTTCCGCATCAAATACCAGGCCGAAGAATATCTCCGCAACAGCGGCCTCAGTTACACCATTTTGCGCCCGGCGCCTTTTATGGAAATGTGGGCGGAACTGATCGGCAAGCCGGTTGTTACGCAGGGAAAGGCAACGATCTTTGGGCGGGGCAAAACGCCGGTCAATTTCATTTCCGTGGAAGACGTGGCGCGTTTTGCCAAAATCGCGTCTGAAGATGCAAGCGCAAAAAACCAGGTTATCTCCATCGGCGGTCCGGAGAACCTGACCGTGGAGCAAGTGGTAGAAATCTTTGAGCGCGTCTGCGGTCGCCCGGCGAAAAAGAGCCACGTACCCCTGCCGCTCATGCGCGCTATGAGATTGCTGACCCGCCCTCTCAACCCGGCGCTAAGCCGCCAGATTGCCATGGGAATCTTCATGGACACCGCCGACCAGGCCTTTGACATGAGCAATACACTGAAGCGCTACCCCATGGAATTGACGCGGTTGGAGGAGGTGGTGCGGAGGCGGTATGGAAGTTGGGTATGAGGATTATTCCCGGAAAAACTATCATGGTCAAGTTCAAAATGATTGGCAGAAAGAGTCTTTATATTTAGCAAGTCGGGCAGGGCGGGATGCTATGAAATACGATCCGGATAAACATCACCGCAAAACGATCCGGTTAAAGGGATATGATTATTCCAACGCCGGCGCCTATTTTGTAACGATTTGCGTACAAAACCGGGAATGCCTCTTTGGCGAAATCCAAAACGGGAAAATGATATTGAACGATTTTGGTAAAATAATTGATCATCATTGGAGAAATATTCCCTCTCATTTTCAGAATGTGGCATTGGATGAATATATCGTTATGCCGAATCATTTTCATGGGGTTTTATGGTTGGTGGGTGATGGGAATACGGCAACCCCCGAAAACGCCGTAACCGGGATAACCGTAGGGGCGAAGCATTCCGGGCAAATAATTGTAAACGAACACGACGATGTCGCCGGGAACGTAGGGGCGATGCATTCCCAAACACTAATTTATTCCAAACAAGACGATGTTGCCAGGAATGCATCGCCCCTACACGTGGATCACCACCCCAACCGCCGCCCCAACCATCCCGATCACCCCAACGGCACCAAACCGGGATCATTGTCCGCCATTATTCAAAATTTCACGTCAATAACGTCCCGCAAAATCAATCGAATTCGCAAAACGCCCGGCAAAAAATTATGGCAGCGAAATTTTCATGATCGCATCATCCGCAACGATAAAGAATTATTCAATATTCGCCAATACATTATTGATAATCCCCTGAAATGGGAAGTTGATAATGAAAATCCCAATGCGGTTTGAAATTGCAGGGGCGTTGCGGGCAACCAATTGCAACCGAACAGGACGTTGCCGGGAACGTAGGGGCGAAGCATTCCGGGCAACCCATTGCAACCCAACACGACGACGTCGCCGGGAATGCTTCGCCCCTACAACACCCCAACCAACCCAACCAACCCAACCTACCCAACCTACCCAACCACCCCAACCATCCCCATCACCGCCCGATCACCCCCACCGGCACCAAACCGGGATCATTCTGTAACCAATTTCCGATCACCTTTTCCATCCCAAATGGCCGTTCGACAAAACCGAGTTTCCGGTAGAAATCGGCGGCATGATCGGTGAACAGGTAAACATGCTGCCCTTGAAGTTCTGGCAGGAGAAGCTCCATCATTGTGCGGGCAATCCCGCGCCGCCGGTAGGCGCTCAATGTCCAGACGTCCACGATATAGGCGTTGCAGACCCCGTCGGATAAGACCCGCGCGGTGCCGACTATCTGAGTTCCGTCGTGGGCAATGCAGGTCGAAAAGCTATTGGCAAACGATGCTTCCAGTTGCGCCGGGGTTCGCCCATTATCGAACGCATCCCGGCTCAGGATGCTCTTCATCGCTTCCCAATCCACGCCTGCAAGATCACGTTGATAAACGATGGACATGCCTTCTCCTGCTTATGTTACGTTCGGCAGCGCCGCGCCGGTGTTTGTTTATCGAGATGTTTCGCGTTGCACCTTAAAACGGGTATTTAATTCCTATCCTTTTCTATACACCGTCACCTGGCCGTCCGGCCGGTGGCGAACCATGAAAACTCCCAACACATCGGTTCCGAGCTGAAATAGAAACGCTTCCGGTTCAAGGCTGTCCGGCTCCTCATAGTTGTTCTGAGGATTGCAGCTATCGGTTCTCTTGAAATCGGAGACCTGGGGATAGAGCGTGATCGTGTTGCCTGCCACGGTCATCGTACCGCTTTTGTAGGTGAAGAAAGTCTTGTCGCATCCATACAAAGATACTTCAAACCAACTGGCAAATTCGAAATTGCCGTCCGCAGTGAAACTGAGAGAACTTGAGCCCCCGGATTCACCATGCTCCCACCGGCCGACCAATACTTCCGGCACTTGCGTGCGCGGCGTATTGCCTGCGTTCTCAATGCCCCGGTCCCGGGAACCTGCGGAACCATCTTTGCACGCCGCTAACATCAGTGCGGCGATCATAATTGCAATAACGAGACGGATTTTTCTGGCGTCTGTTTGTTTGTGTGAATACATATTGTAACCTCCTCCGGTTTTGAATAAAGATGATACTTAGTGTTTATAACTTGCTTTAAGACCTAAGAGACCGGTACGATGAAAAAATTCTCACAAAAACTCCGCCTATCATGTAGGCTTTAAGGTGAAACCGGTATTTAACCTCCCGGAGATTCTAAACCTCCGGGAGGTTGATCAATTCCGCATCCCTGCCATGCCTGTTTTGCTGGTTGCGATGCTCCATCCTAATTCAAATGCAGCGTGCTGATTCCCACTAATTGAGTTTCACCGGTTGCGACATTCAATATGCCGCGCGCAATACCCTGACCGGTTGCGCCTTCAAATCTCCCCGTGCCGCCAGAGAACGTGGTGTTGCCCAGGATTTTGAATAGAGTCGGGTCAGGCGTGGGAGCCAGGACACCCCAGTATGGAATGAACAGTTGATCGCCGGTTCTTATCGAAGTAAAAGTTGCAAAGCCCTCGGTAAATTCCAGCGTGGCAGGGTTAAGACAATGAGACTGTTCATCAGTGAAGCGGCCAAGATGCGTAGCAACCCCGGAGCCGGTTACATTCACGGTCAGAAGCGGAGCACATCGGCCCTGGGGATCCGGAGGGGCGCCCAGGGCCTCCACAAACCAAATGAAAAGCCGGCCGGCGCGAACTTCTGTCAGTTCGTTTTCCGGAAACTCCTTCAAAAGCGTTTCCGGAATTTCAGCAAGAATTTGTTTGTTCTGTGCTGCCTGCATTTCAACTGAAGAGGGTGCCGTGGGTTCCTCGTCCTTTGAACAACTGGCAAACAACCAG
Source organism: Deltaproteobacteria bacterium (assembly GCA_011526015.1). GTDB lineage: Bacteria > Calditrichota > Calditrichia > RBG-13-44-9 > J075 > JABWBP01. The sequence continues at coordinate 20,655 of WYBG01000503.1, forward strand.
GCGACCGCGATGATCAGTGCAATAAAAATTCTGTGCTTCATAATGACCTCCTTTTGGAGTTTGGTAATATGGATTGATTTATTGAGCAGATATTTCATTCTGCCATGAGTTATCAACTATCTACCTCCGGGTTCAATTACATGAAGCAGGGTTTGCAGCTTAAATGGGAGGAACAAACAGTCCCCCCATTACCCCCGCTTTCAAAGAAATTACGGTAATGTGACCGTACCCGTAAATGTTAATTGCCCCGTTCCTATGCCTATATTGGCGCTGCCGGAATATGTGCCGCTCCCGCTGGCCCCGTTAAAGCTGCCCGTGCCCCCGGTGATGGTATAGTTGCCGGAAAAAGTGACATTACCGTTGGCATCGGGAGGAGTGGCCTCCCCCTCAAATGAACCGGTGGCCTTATCTCCATTCGCCCCGGTTAATTCCATCGATCCGATCTGAATATTGGGAACCACCGTGCCATTAACGGTTGAGAGAGAATTAAAAACAGTTGTACCCAGGAGGGTAGCAGTGCCATTGCCGGTTATTTGAAGCTCAATCATGGGCGGGGGCGCTAAAAATGTGAAGGCGGTTTGAAAGTTTGCCTCAAAAGAAACCGGCTTATTCTCTTCATCCGAAGATGCGGGATCATCCTTGCAGCCGGCAGCGATAACGGCAATCGCCATGATCAGGGTAATCAGCCTCCGGTACTTCCGAATGCTCCCGGATTGTTCCCGGCAACGGCTGACAGGCAACGCCGGCCATACCAGGGGCATTGATATTGTGCGCTTCATAATACACCTCCTTATAAATTTGTTGAATTTGGGTTTATTTAGTTTACTTCAAGGAGGAGAAAGTCAAACCGAATGCCAAAAACCCAGACAAGCGAATAACAGCATGTTTATTAATAGCTTGGGGGGTAATTGAAAAAATTAACGGAGGGTGGCAAGCAACCTAAAATTCGCCAGATTTAGCGAACAAAATAAGGTCGGCTTGTTTTTTAAGGAGTTAAGGGCGCTAAATGTGGAGGGGGGGGAGTGTTCGGGTGTTCGGGTGTTCAAGTGCTCATGTGTTCGAGTAATTTAAATCCCGTAACATTCAAAAATTGATTATACTGTCTGAGAAACATAATCCTGGGGATCGATTCGAGTCAAAAAACCAAAATTGTCGAAATCTTTATCAGCGCTTATTATTTTGGTAATACCATTGTTCTTCATTATTGCGACGTGAATACTATCGCGAGGTTTTACACCTTTATTCCGATGCTGATCGAACAAGTCTATGGCAAGACGCATATCGGCCTCCATTACCGGCAGAATCTTCAACGGATACCTTAAAATATCATTACAAAGTTGTATCCCTTTGTCGGCCAGGCCGATGTGGGTATATCGATAAAGCAATTCCTGTAGAATTTCCGTATCAACCGCTGCAGCCAATGCCCGGGTTTCAACATCTTTTAAAATATGAAGACACGGATTTTTATATGAATGAGATTTTCCTGCCGCATACATAAAAATATTCGCATCCAGAAATAATAAAGGCTCCATTACTTCAAGTATCCTTTTTCGATCTCTTCTTCCATCTGGCTCCAATCAGATACCGGTAATTCCATGCCGGCGATCCTTTTAGTAATCGGCGTCATCTCAAGCTTTGGTTTGATAAAGATCCCATTCTCTCTTAACTCGATGACAACATCTGTTTCCGGTAAAAAACCGAAGGCTTCGCGCATATTCTTAGGAAGTTTAATGCGGCCGCTTTTATCAATTTTAACGACTTGAGTTGCCATTTTTACCTCTTATTGTCAAATTATGAATAACTTTTACGAAACAAACTTCTGGCTTTCAATTTAGCAATTGCTTATGGTTGAATCAAATAGAATATCATCCGTGAGGACATTCATGCCCGATCAAGCCGGCTTGGTAATGTTCAGCTTCGCCATCCGAAAGCGCATATTGGATTCGGAAATTTTGAGCAGTTTGGCGGCGCGGGAGCGATTCCAGTTGCACTCCTCCAGCGCCTTGCGGATCACCTGTTCTTCATAAACCTGTAATTTTTCTGCCAGGGAATGTTCCCACTCCGGGGAAGCGTTTGTGGAGGTGAATTCCTTGAAGTCCGAGGCGAGGTCGGCAGGGATGAGTTTCCCGCTAATTTCCGCAGCCGTGGGAGCGGCCATGGTGACCATCCGCTCCACAAAGTTTTCCAGTTCCCGCACGTTGCCGGGCCAGGGGCGGTTCTTCATATAACGCAGAATAGATTCATGAAAAGTCTCCGCTTTCTTCTGCTGCTCCGCGGCAAATTTTTTCAGGAAGAAATTGGCGATTAGAGCGATATCATCGCGCCGCTCGGCTAAAGAGGGGATGAAAATCGGGTAGACGTGCAGGCGGTAAAACAAGTCTTCCCGGAATTCGCCCTGCCGCACCAACTCGTTTAGAGCGCTGCTGGTGGCGGAAATGATCCGCACGTTAACCTTGCGGGAAACGTTGCTGCCGATGGGGCGGATTTCCCCTTCCTGCAGCACCCGCATTAACTTCGACTGCATGTTCATGGGAAGATTGCCGATTTCATCCATAAACAAGGTGCCGCCGTCGGCCTCCTCGAACAATCCCTTCCGCTCCCGGCTGGCCCCGGTAAACGCGCCTTTGGTATGGCCGAACAGCTCGCTCTCGATCAGGTTTTCCGGAATGGCCCCGCAGTCAATCGCTACAAATTTTTGCCGGCTGCGATGGCTGAACCGGTGAATGGCCCGGGCGATCAATTCCTTGCCGGTACCGGTTTCCCCTTTCAGGTAGATGCGCACCTCGCAGCGCGCCGCCGCTTCGATGCTTTGCAGCAATTCGATAAATTTCCGGCTCTTCCCCAGCAAGCCCAGCGCCCGGTATTTCGCCAGCAGCGCCTCTTCCGGCACCGGGGTTTCAAAATATTCCTGCAATTTTTGAACGTTGCGGATATAGGGCGATACTACTGCGTTGAATCTTTGAAGCAAAATCAGGTCCTCCTCCCCAAATGCCTCCCCCGCTCTGTGATTGATGAGCAACAGGTAACCGACCACAACCCCCTCTATTTTCAGGGGCGCCGCCAAAACCGACTTTACCGGAACCCCGCTAAAGAGGTTGGCGGTAAAGCGCCCATCTTTCTGTAAATCTTCACTCAAAAAAGGCTGCCGGTAGTGCAGCACCCAGCCGCCGACATTGGCGCATACCGGATGATAATGCTCTTCGATCCATTCCCCGCCTTCCTTAAAAATGGTTTTGACGGTCTGGCCGGTGCGGGGATTGGCGAGCATCAAGAAGGCGCTTTCTGCTTCGAACAGCTCGGTCGCCTTCTGGCAGACAATCCGCAACACTTCTGCAAAATTGTTCTGCTCCGACAGGATCATCGCCAGATCGGTAATGCCCTGCAATTTGAAATTTTCGTTGAGCACGGATCCTCTTGCCTGATTTTCCGGGTTAGTTCTATAATTTTGGACTTTTAATGCAACGTGGGGAATAAAAAAATTGTATCGCAACAGAACAGTTGCTAAATTGGCCTGCATTTTCTAATGGGAATCCATCCCTACGGGAAAAGCCGACGATTCTGCCATGACATGTTAAAATTAACGATTCCTTGTACAAAAGCAATAGTGAATTTGGTCCTGGTATGAAATAGTAAACTCCTCAACACCGGGGCCAGAAAAAATTTATTGACCAACGAACCCCCAAAGGAGGCATCCATGGAAACCACCATTCAATTCACCCTGAATGGCAAGCCCATGCAGTTGCAGGTTGATGACAACCGCACGCTGCTGTGGGTGCTGCGCGTAGAGCTGGGCCTCACCGGCGCCAAATACGGCTGCGGGGAAGGCCTGTGCGGCGCCTGCACGGTGATTGTGGACAGAGAAGCGGAACGTTCCTGTCTGTTGAACATGCGCGACGTGGCTGGAAAAGAGGTTCTAACCATTGAAGGCCTGGCGCAAAACGGCAAGCTCCATCCCCTGCAGCAGGCCTTTATGGAGCACGACGCCCTGCAATGCGGCTATTGCACCCCGGGAATGATTCTCAACGCCTATGCCCTGCTGTTGAAGAATCCCCGCCCCGCTACAGCGGAAATCATCAGCGGGATGGAGGACAATCTGTGCCGCTGCGGAGCGCATCCCCGCATCGTTCAGGCGATCCAAAGCGCAGCGCAGGTAACGAAAGGAGGATCAAAATGATGAAAGATGATCAATATTTCGATTCCGGTTTTGAAGAAATCGCCGCCCAATATCCCCTCAGCCGGCGTGATTTTCTGAAGCGGTTGGGCGGGGGCGTCATCGTTCTATGGCTCGCGCCCACCGGGCTGGTCTCTTCGCTGGAGGCGCAGGAACAGCGAACGATGGGATACCCCGCGGATTTCAATGCCTACCTGCGCATCGGGGAGGACGGGCGGGTCTCCTGCTTCACCGGCAAGATCGAGATGGGGCAGGGCATCGTGACCTCCCTGGCCCAGGAGCTTGCCGAAGAGTTAGATGTTCCGCTGGAGGCCATCGATATGGTGATGGGCGACACCGACCTCTGTCCCTGGGATCGCGGAACCTGGGGCTCCCTCACCACCCGCTTCTTCGGGCCGGCGCTGCGGGCCGCGGGCGCAGAGGCCAAGGCGGTGCTACTGGAACTGGCCGCGGAGCATCTCAGCCTTCCCAAAGACCGCCTAACTGCTAAAGATGGAGTGGTGTTTGAGGAAGGGAAGCCCGGCAACCGGGTTACCTACGCGCAGCTTGCCAAAGGGCAGAAAATCGCCCGGCAGTTAAAGGAAGAGGCGATTGTCAAAAAAGCGGCGGATTTCAAAGTGATCGGCAGGCCGGTAACCCGGCGGGACGCGCTGGAGAAGGTGACCGGCAAGGCGAAGTATGCCGGAGATATCCAGTTCCCCGGTTTGCTGTATGCGCGCATCCTGCGCCCGCCGGCGCACGGCGCCAAACTGCTCCGGGTGGACACGGCCGCGGCGCAAGCAATCGAGGGCGTGCAGATCGTTCGCGAAGGCGAGCTTGTGGCGGCGCTGCACCGGGATCCGGAGGCGGCGGAAAATGCCCTGCAGAAAATCAAAGCGGAATTCGACGTCCCCGCCGCGAACGTCGATGATAAAACCATTTTCGACCATTTGCTGAAGGTCGCGCCGGAAGGCCAGGTTGCGGCGGAGGGCGGCGATTTAGCCGCCGGGCAAAAAAGCGCTGCGGAAACCTTCGAATGCACTTACCTGAACAGTTACGTGGCGCACGCGCCGCTGGAACCGCACACCGCCACCGCGAAAATGGAAGGGGATAAACTCACGGTGTGGGCTTCCACCCAGTCGCCCTTTGGTGCTAAAGACGAGATTGCCCGGGAGTTGGGAATGCCGGCGGAAAAAGTGCGGGTCATTACCCCCTGGGTCGGCGGCGGCTTCGGCGGAAAGTCGCGCAACCAGCAGGCTATCGAAGCGGCGCGCCTGGCCAAACTCTCCGGCAAGCCGGTGCAGGTGGCCTGGACCCGGGCGGAAGAGTTTTTCTACGATACCTTCCGGCCCGCCGCCATCGTGAAAATCAGGTCGGGGATTTCCCCCGAAGGGGCAGGCGGCTCCGGCGGCATCGCTTTTTGGGATTACCGGGTTTATTTCGCCGGCGACCGCGGGGCGCCGCAGTTCTACGACGTCCCCCACCACCGCACCGCGGTGCACGGATCGAACTGGCGGGGCGCTCCCGGCTCCCATCCCTTTGCCACCGGCCCCTGGCGCGCCCCGGCGAACAACACCAACACCTTTGCGCGGGAGTCGCAGATCGACATTATGGCTGCAAAGGCGGGGATGGACCCGCTGGAGTTCCGGCTGAAAAACCTGAAGAACGAGCGGGTGCAGGGCGTTCTCAAGGCGGCCGCGGAGAAATTCGGCTGGCAAGCCGGCAAAGCGCCGGGCGGGCACGGCGCCGGCATTGCCTGCGGCATTGACGCGGGAGCTTATGTCGCGGTCATCGCGGAGGTGGAGGTCAACAAAAGCAGCGGCGAGGTGCAGGTGAAGCGGGTGGTCGCGGCGCAGGATATGGGGCTGGTGATCAATCCCCAGGGCGCTATAATCCAGGTGGAAGGCTGCGTGATGATGGGATTAGGCTACGCCCTCAGCGAGGAGATTCGCTTCAAAGGCGGCGAGATTTTGGATTTGAATTTCGATAGCTATGAAATCCCGCGCTTTTCCTGGCTGCCCAAAATCGAGGTGGTGCTGGTGGACTCGAAAGATCCCGATCCGCAGGGCGGCGGGGAGCCGGCGATCATTTGCATGGGCGGGGCCATCGCCAACGCTATTTTCGACGCCACCGGGGCGCGGCTGTTCCAACTGCCGATGACGCCGGAGCGGGTCAAAAAGGCAATGATGTAACCGATTGATAAGCCATCTCTGAATCATTGATTTTTTCATACCGGATAGCGGAAACAGGCTGATGGAATTTTCGCTAATCTCACACGGAAGCGGATTAGATATCCCAATATAATTGCAATCCCGAATGCTTCGGGAATTGGGCTAAAGGCGTGATTCGTATCTATTGAGAATGCCACATTATCACCCATTACCAGAAAGGAGTTCGCGAGGAACACTAATTTTCATACCCGATAATGCCGGTTATCTTTAGCATACTGGCAGTGTATGTACCCAATCAACAGATTCATCAAAAAAGGAGAATCATCATGCGTAAAGTTTTAATATTGATTCTCGTTATTGGTAGTTTGAGTCTTTCTTTTTCGCAGGTTTTAACTTCCACTGAAGCCGATTCCAGCAAATTATTCTGGTTATTGCAACCGGAGGATAGTACTGCCATCAAACATGAATATTTAACTTTTACATGGTCGATGCCTGAATATAATGTCGGGCGGCTCTTGAGCTATGAATTCCGTTGGGGAAAAGTGGGAGTCTGCACCGTGTATGCCCACGTGGGTTTTGATACTATGGCCTATTACCATCCCTACCTGTGTGGGGACGGCCTCTACTATTGGAACGTTTATTTCCACGAAGGAGGAAGCATCATTATCAATAACCCTACTGCGGTTCCCAGCAGAAACGGGCCTTTCATTGTTATTGTTGACAGCAAGCCTGCGGATGTTACCTTCAGCCCGGTAGAAACTGTTAGCCTGGATCGCAGCGGCATTCTCTCGCTGGGATTCATCTCTGATGAAGAGCTTAACACCTCCATCACCAAAGGAATTGCGGTCATAAATGATATGAATTACCCGCTGACCGCATCCCAAACATATCCGCCATTGACCTATTATACCCTTTCTTTGAACCTGAATGAGGTTCAACTCCCCGGGGCTGCAATAGCTTCCCTGGAAGTCATGCCCTTTGATCTGGTAGAAAACGCTTCCGATACCCTGAACGCCCGGTTCACCATCGCCGCGGTTCAGGCAAATACACCACTCTCGATTCAATCCCCCGATTCTTTATGCAGGTTGGATTTGAAGCCAGAGCAAAATGATATCATTGTACTCTGGCCGGAGCTAACCGGGTTTCCGGTTACGGAAAAAATTTCGACTTTTTTTAATCCGGCGCCAGAATCGCATTTCTCCAAACCCGGGCAAACTATTTTAGAACAGGGGGAGGTCGTTACCCAGGCCAACTCTTCCCTTGGCATGGCAAACTTAAATTTTCTCGAATTTGCGAAAGAGAACCTCCCGCTTTTCTCGTTTCAGGTAAACAGTCCCATTACCTTACTGACGAAGAAAAATTCGGAACTTAAAAACAGCGCTCTTCGCTGGAAGTATGAAGCAGCAACTGTCAAAGCTCGGTTCGATTCAATACTTGGGGGCGGAAACTCCGCGTTTGATGAGCGAAAGATCGGCCTCTACCGCTTTGATCCTCAACACAAGCGCTGGCAGTATCTTGGCGGCGAAGGAGCCGGAGGTATGTTGGAGACCGGGTCCATGTCACTCGGTACATTGGCGCTGCTTTATAATAACCAGCATGAGATATTGCCCGAAACATACGCCTTAGCTCAAAACTATCCCAATCCGTTCAACAATGAGACTCATATCGCTTTCGAATTACCGCAGGACAGCCGGGTAAGATTGGAAATTTATAATACATTGGGGCAGAAGGTTGCCACCATCGTGAATGAACTTAAATCAAAAGGAAGATACAGGGTTACCTGGAACGGTAAGGATGAGAACGGGCGGCCGGTATCCAGCGGATCATACTTTTACAGAATTAAAATGGATAATTTTGTGCAAACCCGGCGAATGCTTTTGATCAAGTAGGGCTTGCTCCGTCAATTTTGAGTTTCTTCGACAGTTGACCGGCTATCCGTTATATGGACTCAAAAATCACCGAGGTGAACGGGAGCGAATGAGTTCAACAACCGGAATCAGTACTCCCGCCCGAATAAATTATAAAACGCCTGCGCAGCTTCCCGGCCCACGTAGCGCCAGTGGTTGGGTTCTCCCACCCCTAACTCCGGCCGGCGGTAGTAAGTCAAAATATAGCCGAAACGGTGGGCGTTGCCGGCCAGCCAGCGGTATTCCCGGTTATTCCAGTGAACGTTTACCAGGTCCACCGTGGTGCCCAGGTGATGCTCGGAATAGCCGGGGTCGATAGCCTTGCCGGGGTAGCGCCGCTTGATCCGTTTCTGGTCGTGATAATCCCGGTAGGCGCTGCAAATCGAGAGCTGCGCGCCGGCCTTGCGGGCTTCGTTTTGCATCATCTCGAAATATTGCAGCGCTTCTCGGTGCAAATAGAGGGTAACCCGCCCGGCGTTGCGGTCGGAACAGGAAGAAAAGCCCACCAGGGGCGTTAAATCCGGATCGAAACCTTCTACTACAAAACCGCTTTCCGTCACCAACGGGTAAATGCCGCCCACCGGGAAGCCGAATTTGTCATACAGCAGCGGCTCATCCCGCTCTCCCCCCCAGCCCCCCTCTCGCGAAGCGCCGGGGTAGGAGGCGCATGAGCTGCAGAAAAGAAACGCTATGGCAATGGAGAGCACGATTTTTTTGATCATCACCTGATTCTGACCCGGGCGCATGTCAGATTGCACGGCATTCAGAGTGTTGAAGTGCACCCCGGAACGCCGGGGTGCAACTTGACATACGCCCTTCTGAACTTGCCCCTCGGGCAGTTTTTCCTATTTGCGAACCTGCGGCCAATTTGTTATTTTGCCGCCGGGTTATCGAGAAAAGGCGACCGGCATAGCAGAAGGTATAAAAAAATGGATTCTAAATTTTTGCACGCGGATGAATTAGGCATCCGCTTAGAAATGGTCGGGGGACTGCCCATTTGGGAACCGCACCCGGTTTATAAACATCAAAAGGCGGTTGATCGAATTCGCGCCACTATCGAAAAAGCCAAACCCGCTAAAGGGGCCGGGAAAGACAGGTGCGCCTGCATCCATGTTTCCGACGTGTACATCAGCTTTCCCGACGGCTCCATAAAGCGGCCGGATATTGCAATATTTTGCCAGGAACCGGCGGAGGAAGAAGAAGCGATCACCCTGGTTCCGGAAGCGGTCATCGAAGTAATCAGCAAGGGCTACGAAGCCAAAGACCTGGAGATCGGGCCGCATTTTTACCTCTCCCAGGGGGTAAAGGACGTGGTGGTGTTCGATCCCTACACCCTGTTAGTATTGCACGTGCGCCGGGATGGCGTTACCCGCCAGGCGTCGCCGGTGGATATCGTGCTGGAGTGCGGGTGCAAGTGCGTGGTATGAATTTAACCCTCCGGGAGGGTTACCCGGCAATCACTTCATCTATAAAACAGCGGATACTTTCCCGGGTTTACCTCGTGCATCAAATCATACACCGTCTCGAAAATGGATTCCGCGTTGGGATTGGAGAAGTAATCCCCGTCGGAGCCGTAGGGCGGGCGGTGGGCTTCCCCGGTGAGGGTGCGCGGTTCGGAATCCAGCCAGCGGTAGCCGCCCTGCTTCTCGATCACTTCTTGCAGCATGTAGGCGGTTGCGCCCCCGGGCACGTCTTCATCCACGAACACGATGCGGTTGGTCTTTTGCAAAGATTTGCCGATCACCCCGGGAAGATCGAAGGGCAGCAAGGTCTGCACGTCGATCACCTCCGCCTCGATGCCCACCTGGCGGAGCAGCTCCGCCGCTTCCAACACAATCCGGCAGCAGGAACCGTAGGTCGCCACGGTCACGTCGCCGCCGGGGCGGAGGATTTCCGGCGCGCCCAGGGGCAGGGTGATTTCCCCGATGTTATCCGGCAGCCGCTCCTTAAGGCGGTAGCCGTTCAGCACCTCTACGATAATGGCCGGCTCATCGGATTGCAGCATGGTGTTGTAGAAAGCGGCGGCGCGGGTCATATCCCGGGGCACCAGCAGGTACACTCCCCGCACCGAGTTGATGATGCCGGCCATCAGCGAGCCGGCGTGCCAAATGCCCTCCAAACGATGCCCGCGGGTGCGCACGATCAGGGGCGCTTTTTGCCCGCCTTTGGTGCGCCACAACAGGGTGGCGAGGTCGTCGGCGATGATTTGCAGGGCGTAGAGCAGGTAATCGAGGTACTGGATTTCCGCAATCGGGCGCAGCCCGCGCATGGCCATGCCAATGGCCTGCCCCACGATGGTACACTCCCGGATGCCGGTGTCCGAGACCCGCAATTCCCCGTATTTCTCCTGCAACCCTTTGAAGCCCTGGTTCACGTCGCCCAATTTGCCCACGTCTTCCCCAAAGGCGATCACCCGGGGATCCCGCGCCAGGATGGCGTCGAAACAGGCGTTCAGAATGTTGAACCCATATACTAAGGGGGAATTTTCCGAATAGACCGGTTTCACCTCCTTGACGTGGAGGGTGGATTCCACGCTGCGGCTGTGCATGTGGGAGTTATGGCGGTCGTAATTCACCCCTGCCTGCTCCTTGCGCCATTGGATCAGTTTACGCCGCGCCGGGGTATCTTCGTTTCTAACGGTTAGCAGGGCCCGTTGGATGGCAACCATAATGTCCCGCCGGATGGGGTGGTGAACATGCTGCAACCGTTGGATAATCTGCTGCAATCTCTCGGCCTGCGGGGAGTTGGCGGCCATCTCCGCAATCATTCCCGCGACCGCTCCCCGCTCCTGCCGGATCGGTTCCTGGAAAGCCTCCCAGGACTGGTCGCGAATGCGTTCCACAGCGTGCAATTCTTCCTCTTCCATTTGATCCAGCTCCGGCGCGGTAACAATCTTCTCCGCAATCATCCATTCGCGCATTTTGCGGATGCAGTCGTGCTCGTGCTCCCATTGCAACCGCTCCGGCGATTTGTAACGCTCGTGGCTGCCGGAAGTGGAATGCCCCTGGGGCTGGGTAATCTCGGTGACGTGAATGATGGCGGGGATATGCTCCCGGCGGGCAATTTCCGCAGCGTGTTGGAAAGTATCCACCAATGCGGGATAATCCCATCCTTTGACGATGTAAATATCAAATCCTTCCTTCGATCCCCGCTCGCGCTGGAATCCTTTCAGCACTTCGGAGAGATTTCCCCGGGTAATCTGGTATTCGTTGGGCACGGAGATGCCGTAATCGTCGTCCCAAATAGCCAGCACCGCCGGCGCCCGGAGCACCCCGATAGCGTTCACCGCCTCCCAGAACATCCCCTCGGCGCAACTGGCGTTGCCGATGGTTCCGAAAGCGACCTCGTGGCCGTTGCGGGAGAATTGGGTGAAATGTTTCAACCCCTCTAACTCCCGGTATAATTTGGAGGCGTAAGCCAGCCCGACCAACCGGGGCATTTGCGAGCCGGTGGGGGAAATATCTGCGGAGGAGTTATAGGTTTCCGTCAGGTTTTTCCAGGAGCCGTCGGGGTTGAGGCTGCGGGTGGCGAAGTGGCAGTTCATGGCCCGCCCGCCGGTCGCCGGCTCCGCTTCCACGTCTGCGTGGGCGTAAAGCTGGGCGAAAAATTCCGGGAGGGTATGCACGCC
>WYBG01000504.1 GCA_011526015.1 Deltaproteobacteria bacterium
AGGCGCAGGATCGCTTTCACACCTCCTTTCTGGTCAACGGGGCTTTCTACGTGCGGCAATGGGGCGTCGGTTTGATGCGAATGGCGGGGGATTCGCTGCAACTTCTGCCGGGAGGGGAGAGATTTGCGCAGGAGCGGATTTATTTGATGCAGCCCTACGACGAGACTACCCTTCTCGTCGGCACTTCAAGCCGGGGGCTGTTTTTGTATGACGGAAGCGTTTTTTCACCGCTCAATACTGCGGCAGACGCTCTTTTAGAGGCTAATCGATTGTACCACGGCGCGGCGCTGCCCGGGGGGTTGTTTGTCCTGGCCACCAATTACGGGGGAGCGGTGCTCATCGACAAAGCGGGAAATCTCTGCCAGGTGATAAACCGGGAGGCCGGCTTGCAGAATGATAATGTACGCCACGCCTACGCGGACCGGCAGGGCGGTATCTGGCTGGCGCTGGATAACGGCCTGGCGCGGGTGGAGACGCCCGCCCCGCTCTCGCGCTTCACCGCGGCGTCCGGGATCGAGAGCATTGTGGAGGGCATAATCCGCCACAGAGGGAAACTATATGCCGCAACCCACCAGGGCCTCTATTACTTAGAGAAGAGAACGGCGCAGCCCGAGGGCAAGGGGGGATTGTTCCCCCGCTTCAAGCCGGTGAAGGGATTGGCGATGCAGGTCTGGGCGTTGGTATCCGCCGGGGAGCATCTGCTGGCCGGGGCGAATGAAGCGGTTTTTGAAATTCAGGCCGGCGGGGAGCGGGCGATCCCAATCCCTACCCAGTGGCAGGGCGGCGCAGTCAGAAACCTGCATCGATCGCAGCAGGATAGCAACCGGGTATATGTCGGATTATCCACCGGCCTAGCCGCCCTGCAACGGGTTCAGGGGCGCTGGCAGGATTTGGGAATGATCCCGGGCATCGACGAGCGGGTCGAATTCATCGCCGAAGATAAAGAAGGGGTTCTCTGGCTGGGAACCCGCTACGCCGGGGCGCTGAAGGTGGAGATAACGCAGCCGGCCGCCCCTGCCAACGGGAAATCTCTTAGCGCTTCCGTCACCCGCTTTGGGAAGGAGCACGGTTTACCGGAAAGACAGATAAACCCCCGGGCGGTGGGCGGGCGGATCGTTTTTGCAACCCATAATGGGTTGCGGAAGTTTGATGCGGAGCGGCAGGCGTTTGTTCCGGATACGACCTTCGGAGCGTTCCTGGCCGATAGCTCGTGCTGGATCTTCCAAATCCAGGAGGACCGGCGCGGGAACGTCTGGGTTTTGGGTGGAATCGGAAAGGAAAAAAACCTGGTTGGGCAGGCGGTTCCGCACCCCGTCCGGCCGGGGGAGTATATCTGGCGGGAGGTGCCGTTTATGCGCTTGCAGGATTTCTACGGTTTGTTCGCGATTTACCCGGAGCCGGACGGGGTGGTCTGGTTTGGTGGTACGGACGGCATCGTGCGTTATACGCCGGAAATCTCTCAAAATTATGCGACCGATTATTCCCCGATAATCGGGGGAATTTCGATTATTTCGAGTGATTCGATTGTCTATGGCGGCGCGGTTCCTTCTCAACCCTTTCAACCGGTGCTGGCGTCGCGTTATAACTCCCTGCGATTCCGCTTTGCCGCCCCAAGTTATGATAATGTTTCCGCTAACCGCTATCAATTTATGTTAGACGGATTCGATGAAGAGTGGTCGAAATGGACCCGGGAGGCGCAAAAGGATTACACCGGTCTGCCGGGGGGAGATTATGTCTTCAAAGTGCGGGCAAAAAACATTTACGGGCATCTCAGCGATGAAGCCCGCTTCGAGTTTTCGGTATTGCCGCCGTGGTATAAAAGCCCGTGGATGTATTTTCTATACGCCCTCCTCGGCGCGGCGCTGGTATTCGGGTTAGTGAAGTACCGGGTGCGCCAGTTGGAGCGAAAGAGCCATGAGCTGGAGAAAATCGTGGCGGAGCGAACCTCCCAGGTGGTGGAACAGCGCAATCAGTTGAAAGCGCAATCGGAAAAGCTGCAAGAAATGGATCGCCTGAAATCGCGCTTTTTTGCGAACATTTCCCATGAATTCCGCACCCCCCTCACCCTGATCCTGGGGCTGCTCGACAAATTCATGAATAAAACCGAAGACCGGCAAGACCTGGCGGATTACGGGGTGATGAAACGCAACGCCGCCCGCCTGCTGCAACTGATCAACCAGTTGCTGGACCTGGCAAAGCTGGAAGCCGGGGGGGAAAAGTTGCAGGCCGCCCGGGGCGACATGGTGGGTTTTGTGCGGCGGATTATCATGTCTTTTGCCTCCCTGGGAGAGCAGAAACAGATTTCAATGGTCTTCAACGGGGCGCCCCTGGGCTCCGCCGGCCAAACCGCCATTTACAGCTATTTCGACCGGGATAAACTGGAAAAAGTGTTTTATAACCTGCTTTCCAATGCGCTCAAGTTTACCCCGCCGGGGGGCAGGATCGACGTGGCGGTAGCCGTGGGCAGCCGTGATCATTTTGGATTTGGGATTTCGGATTTGGGATTGGAATCTCCCCAACAATCCGCAATCCGAAATCCGAAACCTGTGGTGAGCGAAGCCGAACCATCCGAAATCGTAGAAATCCGGGTCACGAATACCGGCCCGGGGATTCCGGCGGAGAAATTGCCTTATATTTTCGACCGTTTCTACCAGGCGGATGACGGTTCTACCCGGGAATTCGAAGGCAGCGGCATTGGCCTGGCGCTGGTAAAAGAGTTGGTGGAATTACACCGCGGGGAAGTGGTTGCGGAAAGCGTTCCGGGAGATAAAACCACTTTTACGGTGCGGCTTCCGCTGGGGCGGGCGCATCTCCGGGAGGAAGAGATCATTACAGAAGAAGCGCCGGAAAAGGAAGCGCAGCCGTACCTCGCCGGGGTGGACGCGGAAGCCGTGTATGAGGCCGCAGCGCCTGCCAGCGACGAACGGGAAGCAGCGGGGGCAGAGATTCCGGAGCCGGAAGAAGATGAAGCTGCCCGGGAAGACGAAACCCTGGTATTGGTGGTCGAGGATCACCAGGATTTGCGGGATTTCATTCGTGAAGGTTTAGCGCCGGAATATCGCATCATCGAAGCGGAAGACGGGGCATCCGGTTTGCAAAAAGCCGCGGAACTGATTCCCGACCTGGTGATCAGCGACATTATGATGCCGGGAATGGATGGCTATGAGCTTTGCAAGCGCCTGAAGACCGACCCAAAAACCAACCACGTTCCGGTAATCCTGCTTACCGCCCGGGCGGCCACGGAAGACAAGTTGGAAGGATTGGAAACCGGGGCGGACGATTACCTGGTGAAGCCCTTCAATCCCGAAGAATTAACCATCCGGGTGCGCAACCTTATCCGCCTGCGCCGGCAGATGCGCGAAAAGTTCAGCGCGGAAATGCTCCTCAAACCCAGTGATATAACGGTTCCCTCCACCCAAAAAATATTTTTGGAGCGGTTGCGCGCGGTTATCGAAGAGCATCTGGATAATGAAGATTTCAGCGTGGAGATGTTAGGCCAGGAAATGGGCATGAGCCGGGCGCAGATTCACCGCAAGCTGCGGGCGATTACCAACCAGTCCGCCAGCGAATTCATCCGCTCCTTCCGTTTGCAGCGCGCCGCGGAGCTGATCAAGCAGGACGCCGGGAACATCGCCGAGATTGCCTACATGGTGGGATTCAACAGCCAGGCCTATTTTACGCGCTGTTTTCAGGAAGCTTTCGGATGCTCGCCTTCGGAGTTTAAAAAACGGCAAGGAAATTAATTTATGGCTAAATATCTAAAAATCATTTTTTTGACGATCGCATTACCATATATTTTCACAGTAAGTCTCTATCCACAACAAGATCCCCAGGTCTATTTCCTCGAGAAGAGCATTCAATTCGAAAATGTAACCATTCAGGCAGAATACGCGGAGAGCAATATCAATTGCATTATCCAGGACCAGGAGGGATTTTTGTGGTTTGGTACCCAATCCGGCCTTTGGCGCTACGATGGGTATGATTTTAAAATTTTTCGACACGACCCTGAAAATTCCCAAAGCCTCTCTAATAATGTCGTGTGGTCTATCGCTCTGAGTCGCCCCGGTCATCTCTGGATTGGTACCGACAATGGTTTGAACAGATTTGATCCGGTGACAGAAACATTTAAGCGCTACTTGTACGAACCTGAAAATTCAACCAGCACAATTCACAGTATCTGCGAAGACCGCTCAGATGTTCTGTGGGTCGGTACCTTTGACGGTTTGTACCGCCTAACCAAATCGGCATCCGGGGGAAATCCGCTAAAGGATAAGGAAGAAGAAACCTTTATTCGGTATCGCCATAATCCTGATAACCCAAACAGCTTAAGCCACGATTATATCAGTGTTATTTATGAAGACAGCCAGGGGAATTTGTGGATTGGCACTGGCGATTTTACTTCTCCCACCCTGGGCGGCGGTCTGAACCAACTGATTCGCTCCCGCTACCCGGCTGTAAACACGAGTGAAACGGAAGACTTTTCCGTCTCTTTCCGCCATTACCGGCACGACCCCGCGGATCCTGCAAGTCTCAGCAATGATTGGGTGACTGCCATTCTGGAAGACCGTTTCGGCGCATTGTGGGTGGCAACAGACCGGGGATTGAATAAATTTGACCGGGTAAGCGGTAAATTTACCCGTTATCTGCATAAAAAGAACGATCCATCCACCATCAACAGTAACTGGCTGAAAACCCTCTGTGAGGATCAAAACGGGAACCTGTGGATCGGGTCCTATCTTGGCGGCCTGGATCGCCTGGATGGAAGAACCGATAGCATCACCCGTTTTTTAAACCCTACCTGGAATGCCGATAAGCTGGATCAAACCACGGTTCAATTTCTTTATAAAGACCATTCGGGGATGATTTGGGCGGCAACCTGGGGAGAAGGTATTTACAAATTTAATCCATCCAGGAATTCGTTTAGCAAATTGGAGCTTTATGACCGGGACCGGGGGGTGGTAAAGGATTATAACGTTCAATGCCTTTTACAAGACAGCGATAGCATTTTATGGATAGGCACCCTGGGCACCGGCATCGCCTATAATCAAAGAACTTTACAGGTTACCCTCTGGCCGAATACCAGTTATCATTGTTTTGCGGAAGACAATAGCGGAAAAATCTGGGTGGGCACCGGAGACGGCCTTTTACGATATGACAAGATTTCCAAACATTGGGATACACTTACTAAAGAAAATGCCAACCTTAGCAGCAACGATATACATGAGCTTTATTTAGACCGGGAAAATATCCTCTGGTTTACGACCGGCAACGGCCTGAATAAGTCTAACCTGAACCGGATTGAAGGCGGGGAAATAACCCGGGAGGCAATTATCCAATACCCGGTCGATCCGCAAGATAGCACCAACACAGGTTCCTGGTGGGGCAGCGCTATATATGAGGATCGTTCCGGATTCCTTTGGATTGGCACCGGTAATGGTCTTTACAGGTTCGACCGCAGTAGCGGAATTTTCGAGAGTTTTAAATTTGATCGTAACCAAACCCTCGATATAACTCTCAACAGTATTCTAAGTGTCTATGAAGACTCTTCCGCTAATATCTGGATTGGTTCAGCGGGAGGGTTGATCCGGATGTCGCCGGAAGAGATAAAACAGGACTCCTTCACCGTATTCACGATGGAAGAAGGTCTTCCGAATAACGTCATCAATAGTATTTTAAGCGATGAACACGGCAATCTTTGGTTGGGAACCAATAATGGATTATCGCGATTTGACCCCCGAACCGTGACGTTTAAGAATTATGATGCGAGTGATGGTCTTCCGGGCAACTGGTTTAAGTGGCGGGCGGCTTTCAAAAACGGCCGGGGAGAGATGTTCTTCGGAAGCACCAGAGGTGTATGCCGTTTCCATCCGGACAGTATCAAGCAGGATCGAACCCTGCCGCCGGTGATATTGACCCAATTCAGGAAATTTGACCGGGAGGTACTGCTCGATACCGCCCTTAGTCATATCAAAACGATCACTCTCCCGCACAAAGAAAATATGATTTCCTTTAAATTTGCCGCATTGGATTATACTAATCCGCAAAAGAACCAATATGCTTATAAGTTGGAAGGATTCAATGATCACTGGATTTATACCGGCAATAAACGGGAAGCGAGCTATACCAATCTTGATCCCGGGGTATATACTTTCCGCGTCAAAGCTTCCAACCATGACGGAATTTGGAACGAGGAAGGTTCCTCGCTACGGATTGTGATTACACCCCCCTGGTGGCGCAGCAATTGGGCGTATGCTGTTTATATCGTTTTGATTGGCATGGTGGTATTGGGTTGGCGGCGTTTCGAATTAAACCAGGTGCGCCTCAAGAACGAATTGAAGATGAAAGAATTCGAAGCGCAAAAACTTCAGGAAATCGATCATCTGAAATCGCGCTTCTTTGCCAACATCTCCCACGAATTCCGCACTCCATTGACACTGATCCTGGGGGGTATCCACAAACTTGTAACCAGATCCGACACCCAGCCCTTTCAATCAGATTTTGAAGTAATGCAACGTAATGCTTCTCGATTGCTGCAACTGATCAATCAATTGCTGGACCTCGCCAAGTTGGAAGCCGGGGGGATGAAACTGGAAGCAAGCCGAGGGGATATTGTTCGATTTTTACGGCAGGTTTTTGCTTCTTTTGCTTCACTGGGCGAAGCGAAAGGAATTCAATTATTATTTAATAATGCACCCCTCATCGCCGAACCCGGCTTCCCGGCAATTTATGTTTATTATGATCGTGATAAATTGGAAAAAGTATTTTATAACCTTTTCTCCAATGCTTTTAAATTTACGCCCCGGGAAGGCAGAATAGATGTGACGGTATCCGTGGGAAACCAGAAGGATTCCGGGGTTGGAAGTCAGCGGGATTATCCCGGTAAAAACACCTACCGGCCTTCCGGGATTGCAAGTCGCCCTGCCTTTTCCGGGGTTAAACCCGTCAGGATTAACAACTCTGAAATTGTTGAGATTCGCATATCCAATACCGGGCCTGGTATTCCGGCAGAAAAACTTCCGTTTATCTTTGACCGCTTTTACCAGGCGGACGATGCCACTACCCGGCAATACGAAGGCACCGGTATTGGGTTGGCGCTGGTGAAGGAACTGGTGGATTTGCATCGCGGAGAAGTAACCGTGGAAAGTGCAGAAGCTGAAGAAACTGCATTTATTGTGCGATTACCCCTGGGGAAATTACACCTTAAGGATGACGAAGTTACAGAGGAAGTGGAAGAGTTTATCGATATTCTTGATCTTGAAGCGCAAATCCCCAATGCTAAGACAATCTCCCCGGAAGATGACCCGGTTAATGGCATAAGTGATAAGACCTTGATTCTGGTGGTCGAAGATCACAGCGACTTGCGGAAATTTATCCGTGAACAACTTATACCGGAGTATGCCGTTATTGAAGCAGAAAACGGAAAGGAAGGGCTCCGGAAAGCGAAAGAGACCATTCCTGATCTGGTGATTAGCGATATTATGATGCCGGAGATGGACGGCTATACGTTCTGTGAGGCGCTGAAAACTGATGTAAAAACTAACCATATCCCAATAATCCTGTTGACCGCCAAAGCAGAAACAAAAGATAAACTAACGGGGTTGGAAACCGGTGCGGATGATTATTTAATCAAGCCCTTCAATCCTGAAGAATTGAAAGTGCGGGCGCGCAATCTGATCCGTCTGCGCGAGCAGATGCGGAAAAAATTCAGCGCTGAAATGCTGCTAAAGCCCAGCGAGGTAACGGTTCCTTCCACCCAAAAAATCTTCCTGGGAAAACTGACCGCCACCATCGAAGCGCATATCGATGATGAAAAGTTCAGCGTGGAGATGTTAGGCGAGGAGATGGGCATGAGCCGGGCGCAGATTCACCGCAAGCTGCGGGCGATTACCAATCAATCCGCCAGCGAATTCATCCGTTCCTTCCGTTTGCAGCGCGCCGCGGAGCTGATCAAGCAGGACGCCGGGAACATTGCCGAGATCGCCTACATGGTGGGATTCAACAGCCAGGCCTATTTTACGCGCTGTTTTCAGGAGGCTTTCGGGTGTTCGCCGCGGGAGTATAAGCGTAAGACGCAGGAGAGTCGGGACCCGCTGTAAAATCAGCCGTAATTTGATTCACTCTGTGACTCTGTGGCGATGCCGCTCCTATAGAAGGCTCGTGAGTGTAGATGAGAATACTATTTGCGCTTTCATTAATGCGGGAGGTATATTTTCACCGAAGCGGCAAGATGATCAATGAATTGGCGAGCTATAATAATGAAGACCTTAAGTGAGATTAAACAAATTTTACAAGCACAGAAACCTTATCTGGCGGAAAAATACGGCGTAATAGAGATCAGCATATTTGGTTCCTATGTGCGAAACGAACAGCGGCCTGACAGCGATCTTGATATCTTGATCGAGCTTGAAAGACCGCCCAGAATCAGTTTGATTGGATTGGTCGAGTTGGAAGATTATCTCAGTAACGTGCTGGGGTTAAAGGTTGATATTGCGATCAAAAGGAATCTTAGAAAACGGATCGGCGCACGTATCCTTTATGAGGCCATCCCGGTATGAGTAACGAATTTCTGGATTATATCGAAGATATGTTGGATGCGATGGA